>JAIXOY010000030.1 GCA_027486525.1 Pseudomonadota bacterium | reverse complement strand
TCGGTGGCGGTTTGGAATTCCCGATCGAGATCAAGAAGAGCTACATCAGTGTAGAAGCCCTCTATCATCAGGTGAATTTCTTCGATAAATTTACCGCGGATTATCAGCAGATTCCGAATGATGCTGCTAGTACCTATGGCTATGACGATCTAACCGGAGCGGCGCTCTCGCTCATGATGACCTATAATTTTACGTGGTAAAAAAAGGGCCTCCGGAGAGGCCCTCGAATTACTTGGTCGTTTTCTTCGCCTGAATCTTCTTCATCCGACGCTCAAGATCCGACGACGTCCGGAAAATCAAATGCACGGGTGTATTCAGCAAATTGAAATCCTGGCGCAGACCCGTCACTAGGTAGCGGCGATAGTGCTCCGGAATCCCCAAACTCTTATTAGTGAAAAGCAAGAATGTAGGTGGCGCCGACTTGATCATCGAAGCGTACTTCACGCGGAAGCGCACACCACCGGTCCGGTTCACCATGATCGGATGCCGGTCGACCAAAGTGGCGATGCTCTTGTTCAGCTGGCCAGTGGGAACCTTCCGGTGACGTACCTGAATCGTGTGCCGAACGGCGTTCTTCAGGTAGCCGAGGTTACGGTTCTGCTTCGCAGAGATGGTGACCAATTGGCAGAAACCCAGCCACGGGATCTTGAATTTCAAATCCTCGAGCCATTCTTTCTTTTTCTTGGCGTTGTTGAAGGTATCGCGCAACAGATCAATCTTGTTCAAGCAGATGATGAGCGACTTCCCTTTCTCCATGGCGATATCAAGCAAACGACGATCTTGGTGCGTGATCCCCAAGGTCGAGTCCACCATGAAGATCACCACGTCACAGCTCGTAATCGCTCTGAGGCTGCGGTACACCGACTGCTCTTCGATGAAGCCTTCGACTTTCTTCGAGCGGCGGATCCCGGCGGTATCAACCAGCTTGATCGAACGAAACCCATCAGTGGTTCCACGACGCGCTTCTTCGAGTTCCACATCCGCTTGTGCTGAGACTCCAGAATCAAGAGCAGCTTCGATGGCCGCATCATTGAAGTACTCGCCCAAATCGAAGTCGGCGATCGCGGCATCAGACTCAAACGTCGTGTTGCTGTCTTCCGATTTATCTGGAATCAAACCGCGCTCTGGCGCCATCTGGCCGTACTCAAGGTAAACGCGCTCATCCACCTCGTCGGCGTCCGGGTCGATCTCGATGTTCACGCCCTGCAGGGCCTGAGCTTTCATTTCTTCGTAAAGCTCTTCGTCGTCTTTGCGGAACTGATTCTCCTGAGTCTTCAGCGTTTCGGCTTCGTCGCCAAAGAACAAATCGATGTAGCCTTCGATCGGATCAACGGTCGTTCCTGCGATCTCGCTAACGAGCGCACGCTGTGCTCCCACGAGCGCATTCAAGAGCGTCGACTTCCCTGCGTTGGGCGCACCAATGATCGCCACCGAGGCCACCACATCATGGGCCGGCTTCACACCGCGCTGGAGAATTTCTGGGTCTTCTGCGCCGACCTTGTCGAATTTTCCAGCGAAGTTCCACAAGCGGAGGCGAAGGTCGTTCAAGCCACGGTTGTGCTCACCGGAGATCAACAGCAAGTCATCCGCGTCGACGTCGAGACGGTAGAAATCCACCTCGTCGCCCTCTTGTTTTTCGGTGTCGAATTTATTCACCAAGACCCAAACGGGTTTCTGCTGGATGCGGATGAATTCACGGATGCCTTCGTCGTAAGGGCTCAGGCCTTCGCGGACGTCGACCACAAACAAGACCAGGTCACTCTCTTCAATCGCCAAGCGCGCATGGTCGGCCATGATGTTGAAGAAGGGATCGATGTTGTTTTTCTTCTTCGGATCGATGTCGATCTTCTGAGGGTAGAAACCGCCGGTGTCGACCAAGATGATCTCGCGGTCATCGCCGTCGCCTTCTTGCAGGTCCATGATGCCGTAGTGGCGGTCACGCGTGACGCCCGGCTGGTCATGGGTCATGGCAAGCTTCGCCTGGCGCATGAGTCGGTTAAAGATGGTCGACTTCCCGACGTTGGGGCGACCGATGATGGATACGACTGCTGAACGTTTCACTTAGACCTCCAAACACGCGCACTGGTCTGTGAGCGCGGCAACCCGAGTTCGTCGAGTACCCAATTATTACTGAACCACTTCGGAGACACTTTCACGTGCAAGTTCAAATGCACTTTACCGCCGACCATCGCTTCGATCTTGCGACGAGCGTGCGTTCCGATATCTTTAATCACACTGCCGCCGCGACCAACAACGATGGCGCGCTGAGACGGACGGTTAACTAAAATTGAAGCTGAGACGTGAGCACTCAAAACGCCATCTTCCTCGCGCTCTTTCATATCTTTGTACTCATCCACGACCACGGCGAGTTCGTACGGCAGTTCTTCTTTCAGAATGCGGAAGGCCTGCTCACGGATGTATTCCGTTACAAAAAAGCGCTCGTTCTTATTTGAAGCGGAGCCATCGGGGAACAAGTGGGGGCCAGGGATAGCCGCGTCCACGAGGGCGCCAGTGAGTTC
>JAIXOY010000078.1 GCA_027486525.1 Pseudomonadota bacterium | reverse complement strand
GCTCGAGATGATCACGAACGTCAGGGTAGTAGGTCTCAAGGCCTTTGAGCGTGTCTTCGATCATGCGCTCTTTCTCCGCTTCGTATTCTTCAGGAGAGAGCGCCGCCCAGTGCTCATAGCGGCAGTTGGTGGACGACACGATGGCCGCTCGAGCGTCGGGATCTTGTGGACGAGTTTCTTTGGGATAATAAACGGAGAAGGTGCGAGAAGAGACTTTGAGGTCTACCAAGCGCTCGGGCTCGTAGCTCGGATGGGTACTGGTGAAAACCAAGTCACCCATGTGAGGAAGTTCAGTACCTGGTTTAAAGCCCATGTAGACTTGGCAGCTCGAGGTGTTCAAGCGCACGGCCCTGGCCTTCGCTAGGAAGCCCTCAGAGAAATGCTCCGGGCCTACCATATTCAATACTGTCGATAGCAGATTGCCGTTCGACAGCACCGAGCGGGTGCGCACGGTTTTTCCACGATGAACGATGCCACTCACACGACCTTGCTCGACGAGGATCTTTTCGACCTTGGCCTGCATTTTAATGTCGACGTTGTTTTTGAGCAGCTCTTCTTTCATCTTGCCGATGAGAACATCGGTGCCGCCCTGGAAGGTGTACACACCCTTGGACATGAAATTCGAGAACACGATGCCGTAGGTAATGGCCGGGTCTTCCAGCGTGGAGCCGTTGGCGTAGGTGATGGGCTCCATCAAGAAGCGGACGACATCGTTACGTCCTGGAAAAAACTTTTCGAACAACTCGCCATTGGTCATCTGGTTGTTGTCGTAAAAATTCATCTTGGCGAGGTGATCAAAGAAAGCATCGACCGTTTCGCGAGCAACGCCGAAGTGGGCCACGAGTTTTTCCGTGAAGTCGGTCTTCGTGAATTCCGTTTGCACGTTGAACTGTGGGTTAGCGAAGCGCACGTCCTTGAGTTGCACGATGCTGTCCGCAATCTCTTTGCTCCAGTACTTGCGGCAGGTCTTAATCATCCCCGCCGGAAACCCGTGGAGGCTGATGTCGAAGACGTGCTGGCGACCTTCGCGATAGAACCAGGTGGCAAAGCCGCCTAGCTTGTTATGCGCCTCGAGCAACAAAACGCGCAAACCGTGACGGCCCAAAACATTCGCCGCCGTCATGCCCGCAAGGCCTGCCCCTACGACAACGACGTCATAGTCAGAGGAGATGTCTTCGTGAACCTTCAAGAGCATCTATTTTTGCCCCGCGAAAAAGTGATAAAAATCAGTGGCCAGAGGCTAGAATAATCCCTCGAAAAAGTCATGGTTTCATTTAGAATAGAAGCATGACAACAATCCTACATCGTCTGCGAGATTGGTTCTCCTTAGACACCCGTTCTCTGGCCCTCGCTCGAATGGGATTTGGCGTTTTTGTCTTCATCGACATGCTCTGGCGCCTGTCCAGCGCCGAGTGGCACTACACCGATCTAGGGGTCATGCCTCGCGATGTTTTTTTAGGACAATTTTCTTACGCCTGGAGCTGGTCAGTTCACATGGCCAACGGTTCGTTGGGCTTTGCGATCTTCATGCTGCTGCTCCATGGCTTCAGTGCTCTCGCCATGGCCGTGGGGTGGCACACTCGCCTCGCGACCTTGCTGGTCGCGCTACTGAATATCTCGCTCCACAATCGTAACTGGTACCTCAACAACGGCGGCGATGACCTGCTTCGTGTCGTCATGTTCCTGGCGGTGTTCATTCCCTGGGGCGAGATGTGGTCGGTGGATCAGTGGCGCCAAGGTCAAGGGCAGCGAGAGCCGCGCAAGGTTTCCGGCTCGTGGGTTGCCGCCTGGTTCTTGCAAACCTTTGTCGTGTATTTCATCAGCTATATTTTGAAGACCTCGCCGATCTGGCGCTCGGAGTATTCTGCGATCTACTACTCCAGCCATCTCGATATTTTTTCTACCGAGATCGGGCGCCTCATGCGCGGCTTTCCACGCTTCATGCAATTCTCAACCTTCATGACCATCATGTTGGAGTGGATGGGGCCGCTGGTGTTGTGCATGGGCTGGGCCTTCCCTCGTCGTGGGCAAGGCTGGCTTCGTTTGCTGACTGTGCTGGCCTTCTGGGGCCTGCACATGGGCATCATCTTCACCATGAGCATCGGTCTTTTTCCTTTCTACTGCCTGGCGATGTGGTCGACTTACTTGCCGACGGAATTTTGGGACAAGCTCCTAAACCGCTTTCCGCAAATCACATCAACCATTCACCGGGTTTTAGCTTTTGTCAGCGGCTCACCAACGGTTGTGCAAGGACCACTCATCGAAGCGAAATGGTTTAAAGTCGTCTACCAAGCGGCCGGCGTTTTTATCTTCCTGGTGGTGATGTTCTGGAATCTTTCGACACTGAAGCCACCCCTAAAGGTGCAGATCCCTTTTTGGGCCGAGGCCGGTCGTCACCTGCATCTCTATCAAGAATGGAACATGTTCGCGCCGTTTCCGAAGCAAGAAAACCTCTGGCTGGAGATTCCAGCGGAACTCGAAGACGGCTCCACCATCGAGTTGCTCTCCGGTGATCGCGACGTGTTGAGTTCGAAGGAGCATGTTTTCCCGCACACCGTAGGCCACGAGCACTGGCGCAAGTTCTACATGAACTTGGCGGATAACGAGAAGATCGCTAAGCACTACGCGGGGGCCTGGTGCCGGTTATGGAACCGGGACCCAGCAAAGGGGGGGCGAGTCCCACGCTTACGTCGCTTCAGCATCAATGTCCTCCACCAGGTGATTCAGCCTAACTACCAGCGTTCTCCCTTGCAAAAACGGGTGCTTTGGAATCATTTTTGCTTTGATGCCGACCTCAAAGGGGCAAGCCCCACCCTCTAGGCGCTGTGTAAAAATCACCCGTTTCAAACCGTTCATGTTTAGTCCGGCTATCATCAAGGAATACCTTTTAAGGAGTTCCTATGCGTCTCGCCACACTCGTCCTACCCGCACTTTTGCTCACCGGCGCCTGCTCGGTGAAGAAGAACATGGAGCAGATGCAGGACAAGACCATTCAGATGGCGGAGACCACCGAAGAGCTGCAAACCAGTGCGACGGAGACGAAAGATGTGTTGGTCTGTGTCTCGGCCATCCAAAAACAAGGTGGCGGCTACGAGCTTCGTAGCAAGGCCTTTGAACGCATGCAAGAAGCCGACACGCTCAACCTGAAACTTAAAGAAGCGAAGGCCTATTTCTACGCCTTCGATTTTCAGATCGCGAGCTACAGCGATGCGAGCTGCATGAACATGCTCGATATCCGGAAAGAGCTTGCAGGCCTGGCCGTCTCGGAACTCGGAAAAACTCTCCCGGAAGTCATGCCCTCAGGAAATTCCTGGAGGCTCGACGCCACGAAGAGCGGCAGTAAGAATGAATCGTTGATGGCGCTCTCGGCCACGTTGCATGAAATCAACGTCTACCAAGGCCCGCAGGCCGAGCCCTTCGGCCTTCGTCCCATCTCGATGTTTGAGTTGATCGCGGAAGGTCTGTTGAAAAAGACGTCGATGAACAGTGGCCGCCTGTCTGCGGACATGCTGACGCCTGCCGACAAAGAAGTGCTTCGCGAAGAGCAGATCTTTACCCATCTCTTGCAGCTGCGCATGCGCACTCTGCCGGTCATCGCCCTCGGCCGTGTCTCCAACATCCAAGACGGTCTTCTCGAGAAATTCGGCATGTGGTTCTTCACATGGAAGCCCCGCTTCGACGAACTGAATGTGGAGCAGATCACCTACGCTGCGACCATCATCGAGAGAGCTCTCGAGACGCGCACTCTTCTCACGCGCCTCGATGTGGAGTCGAAGATCGACTCGAAGGTTGAGCGCATCCTGAAGAAGATGAAAACCGCTGAGGTGCGCGAGAAGCTGGACAGCGTCGTCGACGCGGAGAAGATCTCCGCCCTCGATCGCTTCGACGTCGCCATCGCGAAGCTTCTGGAAAAGTAGTCTACTTCTCCGTCATCGTGGTGACGTCGAAGTCCTCCGGGACCGCTTCCTGTTGCCACTTTTCACACAGCTTCAAGAGTCGCGCGGTGGGCTTGTCATCCGGATGGGCCAGCAAGATGCCTTCCAGGAGTGTCTTGGCCTTCGCGAAGTTCTTTTCCATGAACGAGTCATAAGCGCTGTTGTAGAAATCTAGGGCTTCGCGGTCCTTGGCCAGGGGGTGCGCTCCGTGGATGACCTCGTAGATTTTGACCGGATGGGTTTTACCCTTCACCTTCACGCGATCGACCGCGCGAAACCGAAATTTCTCCGGACTCAAGCGCGCGTGGGTGTACTCGGAGATCAGGATCTGGACACCGTAGTACTTGCAGAGACCCTCGAGGCGAGCGCCTAGGTTCATGTTATCGCCCAGGGCGGTGTACGAGAAAATTTTGTTCGAGCCCATGTTCCCGACCGAGCATTCGCCGGAGTTGAGTCCGATGCCGACTTTGAACTCCGGCAGTCCGCGCGTGAGGAAGTCGGCGTTGATGGCCGGCAGGAGTTCCATCATTTTGACCGCGCCTTCGACCGCGTGCTCCGGATGGTTCGGCAGATCCAGCGGCGCTCCCCAGAACGCTACGATGGCGTCACCGATGTACTTGTCGAGCGTGCCCTTCGTTTCGAACACGATGTCGGTCATCTGGCCCATGTACTGGTTGAGCATCCCGGAGAGTTCGGTCGCCGTGAGTTTCTCCGAGATGCTGGTGAAGTCGCGCACGTCGGAGAAGAGGCAGGTGATGTCGCGCTTCTCGCCGCCCACCTTGAGCTTGTCGGGGTGATCAAGCATTTCGTTCACGATGGCCGGAGACACGTAGCGCGCGAAGGTGCCTTTGATCTGTTTCTTCTCTTTGGCAGAGCGGTAGAAGTTGATGAACGTGCTCCACGAGTAGGTGCTGAAGAAACACAGGAGGCAGTAGAACAACCGGAGCTCGTAACCTTGTGGCAAGAAGAGCTTGCTGTCGAGCGCGACGACCGTTCCGCTGACCGCGACCAAGGTGCCGATGTCGACAAGGGCGTTGCCCCAGCGCTGGACAACGACGATCACCAAAAAGCCCAGGAGCATCATCAATAGAGAAACACTAAAGCTGCTCTCTTCTGGCTCATAGACGTAGCCGTGAAGGAGTTGGTGAGTCACGTTGGTGTGCGTGTACATCCCCGGCATCTTTGGATCGATGGGGGAGTTCCGCAAGTCGTGCGCGCCTTCGGCGGTAGAGCCCACCATGACCAAGCGACCTTCAAAAGCTCTCCTCATCTCGGGGTCGTCATCTTTCGCCATGAGAACGTCGTAGTACGTCAGACTCTGGTAGTTTTCGGACTTCGCACTGTAGCGAACTTTGATCTCCCCCCATTCGTCGAGCTTGATGTCTTTGCCTTTAAAGTTCAGCACTGCTTGGCCGTTGGAGCTGGTGAAAATCTTGGCCTTCTTGCCGGAGAAAGCCTCTGCGGCCGCCAGTCCCATGGAAGCCACATAAACCGATGAGCCTGACTCATCTTCGTAGTTCGCAATAATTCGGTAGTGACGGAAAACGCCATCTCGATCTTCTTGGTTACCGATGTGGCCCATGAGAGCATCGGTCTTCACAAGCTCCTCGATGGGGAAAGTATGGCGGTTAATCCAGAATGGTTTCGTTTGCTTATTCAGTTGAGCATTGCCTGATTGCATGTAAACGAAGTCCGGTGTGACGGTGAGGGCATCGCCTTTTTCGCCAGCAAACTCTTTGGGGTCCTGTTCCGTCAGTGAGTACGGAAGCACAACTTCTCCGCCCGCCTCCCGGAATTCGCGAATGGCACTTGCGAAGTCGTGATCTTGCGCCAAGTCTTGGGAGTTTTCTGGAAAGAGAATATCCAAAGTAACGACTTTGGCACCGAAGTGTTTAAAGCGACGAATAAGCTGAGAGTGAAACTTACGGGGGATAGGCCAGGTACCAATCTTTGAGAGCGTCATATCGTCGAGGCGGACGATGGTGATGTCAGGGTCGAGTCTTTGTTCTTTGATCTGTTCCCTTACTCGGTAGTCGTAGAACTTATCTTCGAACATTTGCGGAATACCCGCGAGTGACCAAATACCTTTCTGATGTCCAACGGTGCGGTTGATACCCGCCAGGAGAATGAGACCGATGCAGGCGAAAAAGATAAGGATAGGGCCTAGGAGGCCTCCCCAGCGGGATAAAAAGACCCAAACTTGCTTGAGAAATGTCATGCTTTATCCCATTCTAAATCATTGAACGTTCGTTCTAGTTTAAGGTAATTTGAAGCCATTATGACGAATCAGTTTAAAGAAAAATTTCTCACTCATGTGCGCACGCTCCAGGACCAGATTACTCAGGAAATGCAGCGGTTGGATCCATCACTCAAACTGATCGAAGATCAGTGGCAGCGCAATGACCACGCGGGTCAACCGGGCGGCGGAGGTCGTACACGGGCCTTCACGGGTGAGATTTTTGAAAACGCCGGTGTGAACACTTCCTGTGTTTTTGGAAAAATTGATCCGGTCTTCGCCAGCAAGTTGCAAGGCACGGGCGATGAGATGTGGGCCGCCGGTATTTCCCTTATCCTGCATCCCCGCAATCCTCGTGTCCCGACGGTGCACGCCAACTTCCGCATGATCGAACAGGGGAGCAAGGTGTGGTTCGGTGGCGGCGCTGACCTCACGCCGTTTTATCCTCACGAAGACGACTTCCGTCACTTTCACGGCACGTGGAAAAAGGCCGCCGGTGAGCACTACGCTGCGATGAAAAAAGAATGTGACCAGTATTTCGTGAACCAGCACCGCGACGGCGAGATGCGCGGGATCGGTGGACTCTTTTTTGATGGGTACAACAGCGGCAACATGGAAGCGGATTTTGCCATGGTGACGGAACTCTCGAAGCAATTCATTCCGAGCTATTTCCCATTGGTCGAAAAACGCGTGAATGAAGACTTCACCGCTGAGGATGAAGATTTTCAGCTGCACCGTCGCGGCCGTTACGTGGAGTTCAACCTCTTGCACGATCGCGGCACGCTCTTCGGCCTCAAGACCAACGGCCGCGTGGACTCGATTTTGATTTCACTGCCGGCGCGCTGTAAGTTCACTTATCAGTACGCCCCTGCGGTAGGCAGTCCTCACGCTAAGATGCTGAGCTACTATCGTCCCCAGCAGTGGGCCTAGGCACCTTCCGGTGCGATGTAGACTTCGACGTCCGGGTTAAACTCGTCTCGCAAAATCCCCCGGATCGCTTCGAGGGTTCCGGCCGATGAGCTTGGGCAGGTGCCGCAGGCGCCCTGGTATTTAATCAACACGACGTTGTCTTTGTAGTCTTTCACGGCCAAGTCGCCGCCGTCACCCTGCAGGCCCGGACGGATACGCTTATCGAGGATCTCTTCGATCTGGCGGATCTCCGGCGCAAGACTCGCGCGGCGCTCGTCTTCTGGGTTCTTCTGTTCGAAGTTCGGGTTGTGATCCGGCAACATATTTTCCAACGTTGTTTTCACGGCCGGCTCAAGTATGTCCCAGTCTTCGAAGCTGAATTTAGAGACAGTGACGACGTTTTGGAAGAAGTGGATTTGGTCCACGCCCCGCAGATCGAAGAGCGCCTCCGCAAGAGCGATGTTCTCGCAGTCTTTCACGGATTTAAAAGTCGCTTTCCCTTCGTGCAAAACTTCGCGGTCCACGATGAACTTCAAAGCGTTTGGGTTGGGGGTCGGTTGGATGAAAACGTCAGGGATACTCATAGAGTCCTCATAAAAACAGGCGGCGCGCTTTCTCGATCGCGCTCGCCATTTGTTGAATGTCTTCGGTCGTGTTGTAGGGGCCAAAGGATGCGCGCGCCATGGCACTCACTCCACAGCGTGCCATCAAAGGCTGGGTGCAGTGGTGGCCGGTGCGAATCGCCACGCCTTCTTTATCGAGGACACTGCCCAGGTCTTGGGGATGAATGCCGGCGACTTCAAATCCGAATGTGGCCACTTTGTTGGGCTTTTCGCCAAAGATCCTCACGCCCGGAATCTTCAGCAAGGCTTCCGTGGCCGCAGCTTTGAGTGAGTGATCTTGGTTTTCGATTTCTTGCCACCCCACGGACTTCACAAACGTCAGCGCTGCTCCGAAGCCCAAGACCTCGGCAATCACCGGAGTGCCGGCTTCAAACTTTTCCGGCAGCTTATTCCACGTGGTGCCGTTCTCAATGCTCACGGTGGAAATCATGTTGCCGCCACCTTGATAGGGAGGCATGGCCTCGAGGAGTTCTTTTTTACCCCACAAGATTCCAACGCCATTTGGGCCGAAGACTTTATGCCCAGAGAACACCAGGAAATCACAACGGAGTGCCTGGACATCAATCGGGAAGTGGGGTGCTGCCTGAGCTGCGTCTAGCAAGACGGTCGCGCCCACTTTTTTCGCCGCGCTGATCATCTCCTGCACGGGAGTAATAACTCCTAAGGTGTTCGACACCATGGTCATGGCGAGCATTTTAGTTTTTGGCGTGAGCAACTTATGAAAGGCGGCCAGGTCGATCTGGTGGTCAGCTGTGAGTGGTACTGAAACGACCTTGGCGCCCGTGGCTTGGGCGACCATCTGCCACGGCACGATGTTGGCATGGTGCTCAAGATCCGTGATGAGAATCTCATCACCAGACTTAAGATGCGTGCGGCCCCAACTGGCGGCGACGGCATTGATGCCATCGGTGGTGCCTTTCGTGAAGATCACCGTCTCCCGTTCCGGAGAGTTGATGAAAGCCGCAGTTTGATCACGCACGACTTCATAGGCGGAGGTGTTCTCTTCACTCAGACGATAAATCCCGCGGTGAACATTGGAAGTGTGTTTCAAAAGATAGTTGCTCATGGCGGTGACCACGGCGGTGGGCTTGAGTGCCGTGGCCGCGCTATCCAGATAGGCGAGACGTTTGCCGTTCATGGTTTGCGTGAGCATGGGAAAATGTTCAATCCAAGGAAAGCTCATAGGCGCCCTCCGAGGAAGCCGCGCAAAGACTCCGGCGCATTGTGAATCACTTCAGCAATAAACGCCTTGGTCAGAAGGGTGCGGGCGCGCTCCGCGGGAATACCGCGCGAGAGCAGATAGAACGTGGCGTCCTCTTCGATCTGGCCGGTGGTGCTGCCATGGCTGCATTTCACATCGTCGGCAAAAATTTCTAGTTGCGGTTGCCCGATGGCGTGGGCCTTCTTACTTAAAAGAAGGTTGCGGTTCATTTGTTCTGCGGCCACTTGTTGAGCGTCGCGCGCGATGTAAACTTTGCCGGTGAAGATCGCCTTCGACTCTCCGTCGAGCAGGTTCTTGGCGAGCTGCTTGGCCGTCGTGCGGGCAGCGGTGTGGGTGAGCTTTGAATTGAGGTCCACCTGCGATTTCCCCGTCAGGGCCGTGATGCTCGCGAGGCTTGCGTGGGCCCCTTCGCCATTCATGTTGGCAGAGACCTGCATGCGGGTCATCTTGCCGCCGACGGCAACAAAGGTCTGCGTGAGATGAGCACGGGCCGCGAGCTCCGCGTGGAACGTGGTCACGTGCAAGGCCTCTGGGCCATCAAGCAAAGAAATCACATGATCGACTTGAGCGTCGCTGCCGAGATTCAACTTGGTCTCAGTGGCGGTCAGGCCAGTCGGGCTGCCGGTGATTTCTTGCTCAATCTCGAGCTTCATGGCGGGGGCAATCTCAATATGGATACTCCCAAGTGTCGCCTCTTCTAGTAGATGAGCATCGCGAGCAATCCGAATCCGCAACGGGCGATCGGGTGAGTGGCTCACTTTGAGCTGTACCTTACCGCCGTAGGTCGGCAGTGCGCTCCAGAACTGGTCACTCACGGCCTGCGGGATATCCATTACCGCAACACCGCTCGGTAGTTGATTGACCGTGATCGTTGCGCCGCTCAAAACGATGTCAGCGTTGCTGATGGTTTTGGTCGCAGGACGCAACTCAACTGGTAGCTGAGCGGTCACATTACTAAAGCGCCAGGCCTCAGTCTGGGGTGGTGGCGTGAGCGTCGTATCTTGGCCGAAACCTGAAAGTTTCATCAGTGCTTTCCTTCCGCCTCGGCGATCAACCAGTCGTAGCCTTTTTTCTCAAGCTCGAGAGCAAGCGACTTGTCGCCGGACTTGATGATGCGGCCTTTGTAGAGCACGTGGACATAGTCAGGAACAATCAAGTCCAAGAGACGTTGGTAGTGCGTGACGAGGATGATGGCGTTGTAGCGCGACTTTATGGCGTTGACGCCTTTCGCGACGATGCGAAGGGCATCGATATCTAGCCCCGAGTCCGTTTCATCTAATAGCGCCAGGCGTGGATTCAGAAGCGCCATTTGAAGAATTTCATTTTTCTTTTTCTCGCCACCAGAGAACCCTGCGTTCACGTCGCGATCAAGGAAACGCTCGTCCATGTCTAAGAGCTTAAGCTTTTCACGAACGAGGGTCTTGAATTGAGCGTCATCAAGCTTTTCGAGGCCCTGGTGGGCGCACACCTCATTGAAGGCTTCCCGCAAGAAATCCACGTTAGAGACGCCCGGAATTTCTACCGGATACTGGAAACCCAGGAAGACGCCTTCTTTGGCACGCACGTCAGGCTCAAGCTCTAGGAGATCAACGGCTTTGCGGTTCACATCAAAAGAGACGCTACCTCCCGTGACTTCATAGGAGGGATGGCCCGCGATGACTTTCGAGAGGGTACTCTTTCCGGAACCGTTGGGTCCCATGATCGCGTGAATCTCGCCGGCCTTGACCGTGAGATTGATGCCCTTGAGGATCTCGGATCCTTCCACTTGCGCCGTCAGGTTTTTAACTTCTAGCATAATCATCCTACTGAGTTCTCGAGTTTCATCTCGATCAGTTTCACGGCTTCCACGGAGAATTCCAGCGGAAGAGTTTTGAAGACGTCTTTACAGAATCCATTCACGATCAACGACACGGCCTTCTCCTGGGTAAATCCGCGAGAGCGCAGGTAGAAAATCTGATCGGCGCTGATCTTTGAGGTGGTGGCTTCATGTTCGACCACCGCACTGTCGTTTTTCACGTCGATCGTAGGGAAGGTGTGAGCGCCACACTGGTCACCGATGAGCATGCTGTCGCACTGAGAGTAGTTGCGTGCTCCCGTCGCCGACGGCATGATTTTGACCAGGCCGCGGTAAACGTTGTTGGACTTTTCTGCGCTGATGCCTTTCGAGATGATCGTTGAGCGGGTGTTCTTGCCGACGTGGATCATCTTCGTGCCCGTGTCGGCCTGCATGAAGTGATTCGTAAGTGCAACGGAGTAGAATGAACCCACGGAGTTCTCGCCGAGGAGCACGCAGCTTGGGTACTTCCAGGTGATCGCCGAGCCGGCTTCCACTTGCGTCCAAGAAATTTTTGAGTTCTTGCCCACGCAGTGGCCACGCTTCGTTACGAAGTTAAAAATGCCACCCTTGCCGGCCTTGTCACCGGCAAACCAGTTTTGCACCGTCGAGTATTTGATCTCGGCATCATCCAGTGTGATGAGCTCAACAATAGCGGCGTGCAGTTGGTTTTCATCACGCTGAGGTGCTGTACAGCCTTCGAGGTAATTAACGTAGGAACCTTTGTCAGCAATGATGAGCGTGCGCTCGAACTGGCCGGTGTCTTTGGCGTTGATGCGGAAATACGTCGAGAGGTCCAGCGGGCACTTCACGCCGGGGGGGATGTAGACGAATGAGCCGTCAGAGAAGACTGCGCAATTCAAGGCCGCATAGTAGTTATCGGCGCCAGGCACAACCGTGCCGAGATATTTCTTCACCAGCTCCGGATGTTTTTGCACGGCTTCAGAAATCGAGCAGAAGATCACGCCGACTTTCTCGAGGTCTTCTTGGTGTGTCGTGCCGACCGAAACGGAATCAAACACCGCATCGACCGCCACACCCATCAGGCGTTTTTGTTCTGTCAGAGGGATGCCGAGTTTCTCAAAAGTTTCGAGCAACTCCGGATCGATCTCGTTGAGGCTATCGACAGTTTTTTTTGCCTTGGGTTTCGCGTAGTAAGTCAGCGCCTGAAAATCAATGGGCGGAACTTCGCAGTACTGCCACTTGGGGTGTTCCATCTTCTGCCACTGGCGCAGCCCTTTGAGGCGAAACTCAAGCAGCCACTCCGGTTCATTCTTGCGCGCCGACAGCAGGCGGACGATCTCCTCGTTCACGCCCTTAGGAAAGTCTTCCGTTTCGATGTCGGTGACGAAGCCGTACTTGTAGTCTTCTTTCATCTTTTCTTCGGCTTTCATGCGTGCTCCTTGAAGCTTGGACACACGGGCGCAAGGCGAGTGGGAATGGTGGCATCGGTGAGGAGCTCTTGCACACTCAGCGTCGAGAAGATGCTCACGATGTAGTCATTCAGGCGTTTGATCGGTTCGGAGATATTGCATGAGCCCAGCAACTCGCAAGGGCCTTCGTGACAATCTAGCGTGAATTTTTTCTCTTCGATGGTTTCGGCCAGTTTGAGGTAGCTGAGCTCGGCCAAGTCTTGCTGAAGATAGTAGCCACCCTTAACACCTTTTACTGAAACCAAAATGCCGGCGAGGTTCAATTGCTGCATGACCTTGGCGGTGGTGTCGAAAGGAGTTTTGAAACGATCACACACCTCCCGAGCGGTGGTGAGATCTTGAGTAGAGCGCTCGCTCATAAGCTTCAATACCATCAGGGCATATTCGACTTTGCGATTGATTTTGATCATGAGTAACCTTTAAATAGGCTAAATTATGCCTTATTTTCGATTCAACCTCAGGCTACTCTAAAGAAGGCAAAAGTTCACGTATTTTTAACATGCTGATATTAGACAGAAGTGTCTTAATTAAAAAAAGAAAAAATAAGTCACGGCAAGAACGATCGCTACCCCAGCGAAAATGATGGGTTTGGGAAGTTCCCTGGAGGTGATGACTTCAACCTCGGGCGACTTACTATTCAAGCCACGGCGGCTGATCGTGCGGGTTTTATCTCTGGGCAGATCGAGAGTGATGTTCAGCTCTGGCGTGTTGCTGGACGAGAGGACGATTTTTTCTTCCCGTGGAGCTGCTCCAGGAACCAAGATGACTTTTGCAATAGGACCGATGCTCAGGGAAAGATAGGTGGCATAGGGGGTCGGGGTGTTGACGGGAATGCGCTCGTCATCAATGTGCACACCGTTCGTGCTCGCCAAGTCCGTGATGAACATTTCACCTTTCGCGTTGGTGTCGATCCGGCAATGCTGGCGGGAGATGCCATCCGTCTTGAGGACGATGTCACAAGACGAACCTCGGCCAATGAGGATCGATGATTTCGAGACGTCGAACTCGAGGACCCCTTGATCCGGAGTATGAAAAGTAAGCTTCATGTCTTTAGCTTAGCACCTTTTTTTACATTTTCGAGGGCGCAGGAATCCCGAGCAAATTTAGCCCTTCAGCGATCACGCGAGCCGCCGCTTCTGCGAGAGCAAGTCGTGCCTCTTTTTGCCCCGATGGAGCACTGTTCACGGGGCATTCTGCGTAGAATGAGTTGAATCCCTTGGCGACATCGTAGAGATAAGCAGTGAGCACACTCGGGCGATACTGCTCACAGGCCTGAGCAACTATCGTATTGAACTGGGGGAGCAAGCGAATGAGTTCAGCTTCTTGAGGTGCGCTCAATGTTGCGAAGTCCGCAGGAGACAGCGTCTCTGCTCTCAGTTTACGAGAAAGGCTCTGAATGCGGGCGTAGGTGTACTGTAAGTAGGGTCCTGACTCACCATCGAGCTTGAGCCACTCATCCATGGCGAAAACGATTTTCTTTCCTGGGTCAATCTTAGTCATGCCGTACTTGATGGCACCCCGGGCGACGTCTTGGGCGGTTTGTTCAATCTCTGCGTCGGTCCACTGGCCACGGTAGCGCTCGAGGTGCTCTTTCTTCACCATGGCGACCATGTTCTCGATCAGCGCTTGCAGGGGTACGATGTTGCCTTTGCGTGAGCTCATCGCGCCGTCCGGTAGCTCCACGAAGTCGTACTGCAAGTGGAAGCAGTCCTTGGCGTGCGGGAAGCCCATGAGCTCCAGCACTTTGAACACTTGCTTGAAGTGATGGGCCTGACGGAGATCTACGATGTAGACACTCTTCTCGATGCCACGTTCCTGGAATTTACGACGAGCCAGCTCGATATCTTTGGTGGCGTACAAACCGTTGCCATCCGTCTTGAGGAGCATGCAGAACCCAAGACCGTGGTCTTTGAGGTCGCAGCCCACGGCGCCCTGGTCTTCGATGAAGAGACCTTTTTTCTGCCATTCGCGGACCAGCTTCACGGATTCAGAATCCACTTCCGATTCCCAGTACCAAGCATCAAATTGAACATTGGCCCAGTGATAGACTTCATTCATCAAGTCCACAGACCACTGCCGCGTTTCTTTCCACAAGTCAAAGTACTCGCCCTGTTTTTTCTCGAGCTGCGCGAGAATTTCCGTGAGCTGCTTGCGGTTGGTTTCTTCTTTGTCTGTGCCGCGCTCGTCTTCCAGCTTGTTGTGGCCTTTCGTGTAGAGCGTGCCGAGCCAGGCGCCTTTCTTGGTTTGAGGCGGAGCCTCGGTGTTGTGGTTTTTGTAGAACCACAAGCACTTCGCCACATGCGCGCCCACGTCCCCTGGGAAAGTGGAAGCGACGATGTCAAAGCCACAGTAGCGGTGAAGGCGAATCAGCGCATCCCCTAGGCACAGGTTGCGCATGTGCCCCACGTGCATTTCTTTGTGCGTGTTCGGTTGCGAGAACTCGATCATGGTCTTGGGCATTTGGCCGGAGATTTTGCGCTGGAAGTATTCACCGTTCAGGATCTCAGGCAACAGCTCGGCGGCCAGAGCGCCCGAAGCGTAGAAGAAATTTACGTACGGGCCGACAGCACGTGCCTCCTGTATCCAGGCCGGCTTAGTGGCGGAAGTCTGGAGCGCAGACGCCACAGCATGGGATAGCTGGGCCGGGTTCTGCTTCAAGGCCTTCGCCCAAGGGAACATCGCAAAAGCCAGTTGTCCCATTTTGCTGTCCGGAGTCCCTGCAAAACCAGTGTAAATGGCCTCCGGCTGGGCCTCGGCGCCCATTCCTTGCAAAACCGGGGCAAGCCAGCGGGAAAGTTCTAGACGGATTTTGTCGTGCATCAGGTAAGGCATAGGGTTCCCTTCAAATCATACGAGTCTCACCGATAAGGTAACGTATGAAATATGTTTTGGTAATCAGTCTGTTCATTCTGAGCGCGCAAACTTTGCGAGCCCAGGAAAGTACCGAGTTCGATTTCAGCAAGGACGACATTTCTGAGAAGTGGTTCGCAGGTTCATCACTTGTCTACGACTGTGAGGACATGCATTGGGTTTGTGTGGCCCCGGCCGATTATGCGAGCTGTGCGCGGATGCGCGAGATCGATCTAAAGCGTAACAAGCATAAGCTCGCCTGCGTGCCGGCGGAGATTTATGAGACGAAGAAAGAATGTAACCTGGCGCTCAAGACCCTCGTGGCACGAGCAAGTTTTCCGCGGGTCTGCGTTCACCCCGTCCAGCGGCCACGATTTATCGGATTTCGATAGACATCAAACGATGCGGGCCGATGAGGGGGATGTCAAAGATTTCCCCGTGAGAGCGGAAGCCAATCTTGTTGTAGAATCCTTCAGCACTTTCTCTGGCGTTGCACCACAAAAGGGAGCACTGGTTTCCTTTGATCAGAGGAAAGGCCGTTTTTAATAACGCAGAGCTTAGACCTTGGCGTTGATTTTCCGGGAGAGTCGCCATGCCGCGCAGGCGGTACTGGTGCTTGTGATCGCCTTCAAACTCAGGCTTATTTTCGAAATAAAACGAAGCCACACTTACGAGCTTTCCCTCGATGAAGGCCCCCAGATGAAAGGTGAGCTCATCGTCGTCACCCTTAAAGATGCAATCGGCGAGCGTTCCGTGCGGGCGGAGCATTTTATGACGAAGAGGATAGGTGTCCTTGACGTGGACGCGCAGTACTTTCACGCCCCCAATGTAAAGGAGCGCGCTGCGTTCGCCAAGGATAAAGGTTTATAAACTTGATATCCGAATCAAATGCTCAAGACCCATCTTGATGATGGTCTGGGCAAATGTGCTCACCACGATATTGGGCATGCCGGTATTCTTGCCGCGCCAATCAGCACGCAGCATGTACACACATCGGTTACCAATGGGTGCCACAAAAATGGTGCCCTTGAGGCCTGCAAAAAAACCGTCAGGAAAAGTAAAATTTGTGGTGCCCGGCTCAGTGATGCGGGGAATGCGAAACGAGAGCACCATGGGGAAGGGGAGCACGGTGTGATCGAGGAGGAAGCGCACACGCTGTTCTTTTTCGAGGTAGCTCGCTTCTTTCACGAAGGACATGTGCTGCGGATAATCTTCATAGCGAGAAATCTTACGCAAGCCTTTGCCACACGACCGAGGATGGAGGCCTACCACTTTTGCATCCAGCGACTGCTGGGGCTTTTCGCCCCCGGCCTCGGCCCAAGATATGACCTCGCCATTTTTGAGAGATTCGGTAAAACGGGTCTCTTTTTGCCACCATATTTTAATTTTTTCTTCGAGTTCTTTTTCTTGAACACGAGTGAGCGACATCGGCGCGGCCTGCGCGAATGAAAATGAGGCCAAAAAAAGCAGCAAAAATTTTGTCATAACAATGAATTTTATTTTAAGGATTAGGCCCTCAATAACGCAAGATGACTTTTCACGGCCCCTGCGGCCCGTTACTCTGAGGTGTCTAAGCCCTTAGAAAAAGGATACCCTTTCTTATGGTTCAAGAGGTTAAGCGCAAAAGCGCTAAAATCAAAGAGTCTGCCATTGAAAGCAAAGACCAACGTTGGCACTGCCGAAACCGTGTCAGTTTGGTGTTTGGCTCCAATGATGTTGAGGATCTCGAGACCTACGTTTACACGGATAAAAGCCTAAACTTCCAAACCGTGCGCTTCCATCAGGCGAAGTCGAAGGCCATCGAAGAGATCCTCGACAACTGTATCGATGAATTCTACCGCGGCCACGTCACGGAAATCCACACAACTCTCGCAGCCGACGGGAAAACCGTCACGGTGCAGGATAATGGCATTGGTTTCTCAGTAGAAAAGATCAAAGACGTCTACACAGAGTTCCGCACCGGCTCAAAATTCAAAGACGAAGACCTCGATGACCAGGGCTTCTTGTACCGCACCCTCGGGCAAAACGGCCTTGGGGCTTCTGCGACCTGTCTCACCAGCGACATCTTTCGCGTCACCGTCCGTCACTACAACACCAAGATGGAGCAGAGCTACGAGTTCCTGGATGGTGCTCTAGAGATTAAGAAGGGCAAGGCGAAGAAATTCACTGGCCCGTCGGGCGTGAAAGTTGAATTTGTGGTCGCCAAAGAGGTCTACAAGAACAACACGGTTGATAAAGAATTGCTCCGTAAGCGCATCATCGACTTGGCCTACAACAACCCGGGCCTGGTGTTCTACTTTAACGGCGAAAAACACCTGTATAAAAAGGGTCTTTTCGAACTTGCTCAACGGATATCTCCCGAGGGAGCGCAGCTCTTTGGCGAAGAATCGTTTGTGCAAGAAGGCGCCAACGAGCGCGGCAAAAAATTCAAAGCGAAGTATGATTTGCATCTCTCCCTTGTGCTTGACCACAAGAGTGAAGAACGCGAGCGCGTGATTTCCTTCGTGAACTCGACGCCGACGTTTGACGGTGGTTTTCACCATGATCGCGTGAAGCGTCTTTTCATCAATTCGTTGAAAGAGAAGCTCGAAAAAACCGCCAAGAAAGACAAATTACAGTTGGTGGACAACGATATCCTCGCGGGCATGACGTTCATCATCGGTATCGTGATGCCGAATCCACGCTTTGAATCGCAGACCAAACGTAAGCTCGTGCGTGATGCCTTCCTCGAGAAGAGCCTCGAGACCTTCATGAGTGAAGGTGTTGAGCGCTTCATGCGCAAAAACAAAGAATATCTCGACCAAATCATGGATCGCGCTCGCGCTCGCCAGCGCTTTTCTGATCTCAAAGACGCCTCGAAGCTCGCCAAAAAAGGCAAAAAACAGCGCATCGAAAAACTGTTGGATGCGAACGAGCGCCGGGATCGTAACGGCTGCACGCTGTTCATTTGCGAAGGGGATTCAGCGATCGGAGGTCTTCGTTCGGCCCGGGAAAAGCTCACTCAGGGGGGCATCGCCCTCAAGGGGAAGCCGATGAACGTGTCGCAAGCGTCGATCAAAGAAGTGATCGAAAACCAAGAGTTCGCCGACATCATGGCGTCGATTGGTTTGATCATTGGCCAAAAAGTTGATCCGAAAGAGCTTCGTTATACCAAAATCGTTTTCCTGGCGGATTCTGACGTCGACGGCGGTCACATCAACACCCTGTTGACCAATTTCTTCTTCACGTTCTGGCCGGAGCTCTTCGAGATGAACATGATCCAAGTGGCGAAAGCTCCTTTGTTCGAGGTCATCACCGACAAGGGCACGCTCTACGCGGAAACCCAGGCCGATCTTGATAAGCTGAAGGTTCGCAAAGACATAAAAATCAAAGAAATCCAGCGCAACAAGGGTCTTGGTGAAATGAGCCAAGAGGCCTTCAAGCACGTTCTCCAGCGCAAGGATTGGACGAAAATCACCGTGAAAGACATGAAATCAGCACGCGACATGCTCGAGACTTGCTTCGGCAAAGAATCGCAGTTGCGCAAAGACCTCCTGATCGACTCCGATAAAATCGAAGTGGACTTGGATAATTTGATTGCTGGGAACAAGGCCCGCGCGAAAGCGGCGAAAAAAGAGCTAAGGAACTAGCATGGAAGACAAGTTTCTCCCGTCGATGGCCACGGTCTCCCTCGCCTCATTGGTGAAGGAAGAGTACCGCATCTACCAGATCTACACGCTGATGGATCGCGCGATCCCGTATTTGCAAGATGGCTTGAAGCCTTCGCAGCGACGGATTCTTTATACGCTCTGGAAGAACAGCAACAAGGGCCTGATCAAAGTGAGCTCCCTCACAGGTCTGGTTTTGACTCTCCATCCTCACGGCCCGGCCTCCGTGGAAGCCTCGATCGTGAACCTGGCGCAGGATTTCTGTTTCTCGAATAACTATCCGCTTGTCGACAAGAAGGGCTACTTCGGCGAACGCATGGAGACCCAAGCGGCGGCAGCTCGTTACATCGAAGCGAAACTTGGCAAAGTGGCCGAGCTTCTACTGTTCGATGACATGAACCAAGTCCAGATGGTGCCGAACTACGATGAAAAGGTCATGGAGCCAGTAGGGTTGCTGCCAAAGCTTCCTATCATGCTTCTAAACGGAGCCGAAGGTATCGGCACCGGCTTCTCCTCTGTGATTCCAAGCTTCAATCACAAAGAGATCATCAAATCCATGATGTCCTTCATCGAGGGCAACAAGCCGAAGAAGATTAAGCCCTGGGTGCGCTACTACTCGGGTGACATTGAAACCGACGAGAAGAAGCGCGTGCTCTTCAAGATGGGCTTCAAGCAAGTCGGCGAGAAGATCTACATCACCGAGTTGCCCCGTGGTTACGACGCACAACGGATCTATCGCCATTTGAATAAGTACATGGAGCAGGATTTCCTCAAGGACTACATCGACTCGTCGGTGGATAACGAAATTCGCATCGAGCTGATCTTCAAGCGTGGCATGCAGCCGCCACTCGAGATGGTCGAAGCCGAGATGGGAGTGATTTCATCACTCTCGCCGAACTATACGCTGATCAATGACAAGGGCGTGAAAGTCTTTGACACGGTTGAAGAGATCATCGAGATCTTCACGGCCCAGCGCTTGATCGTCACGAAACGTCGCTACGAATTGTTGATCGAAGACTACGAAGCGCGCTTGCAGAAAAACAACGAGATCATTCGTTTCATCAAAGAAAAGCACTATGCGATTGCAGAGAAGAAAGCCAACCGCAAAGACTACGTGGACTACCTCACCAAAGAAAAATTCACCTACGCGGAGTACTTGGCCGACATGGCGATCTATCGCATGACGAAAGAAGAAGTCGAGAAGCGCCTCCTCTTGATCAAAGAAGAGACCAAGGCCCTGACCGAATTTAAGCGCATCCTCAAGTCACCGGAGTTGATTAAGCAGAAACTTATTGACGAGCTCAAAGACGTCGACGACAAGCTCTCGGCCATCATGGACGACAAAGAGAAGGAAAAGAAGAAGGCCTTCGCCCGTGTTGCTAAGAATCCGCCGACGAAGACCCGTCAGTAATCCTCACAAAGAGGGGTAGAGGTTTCACTCTGCCCCTCTGACATTTACTTACAAATCGCGACAGACCACCCGTGAGTTTGCTCCAATATGGGCGTACACCCAATAGGAGATTCTCATGATGCGTTTCATTCTAGCTTTGGTCTTGGCCATGCCGGCCTTCGCTGCTGACCTTGATCGTGCACCCGCGGCTTTCGCTTACCAAAACAGCAAGGCCATCTACGTCGACTTTCTTTCGGCCGAATACAATCTCACCTACGACGTCACGGCGCGGACGGCGAGCGTTGCCGCGAAGATTCGCTTCCTCGCTCCAGAAGCGGGGTACCCCATTTTTGACTTGGCTTCGAACACAGTCAGCAATGTGACTCTCGATGGTGCTGCCAGCAGCATGCAAACTTTAACTTCTCCAGACGGCGCCTCAACCATGCGCACACTCGCTTCAGCTGTCGCAGCAGGCGAACACGTCATGATGCTGGACGTTCCGTTGGCAACGCTTGTTGCTTGGGACAACGGTGGCGTGAACAGCGCGACTTGGCTGTCGGACCTGAGTGACCGTGGCTACCTCGAGCGCTACATGCCGGCGAACATGGAGTTTGACCGCGTGCCAATGACTTTCAATGTAAAGTTCGTAGGTGCTACGAAAAAGCAAATCATCTACGCGAACGGTGATATGTCTTTGCTTGCTGACGGCCGCACGCAGATTCGCTTTCCGAGCTACTTCACTTCGAGCTCTTTGTATTTCCACACTGTCCCTGAAGGCGTGATGGCAGAGACGCGGTTCTCTTTCCGCTCAATTGATGGGCGTGAGCTTCCGGTTGTGATCTACCTCAAGCCAAGCATACTGGGCGGTGCCGAGGGCACTCTCGCGACTCTGAAGACTGAAACAATTAACATCCTCAACGAACTTGAAGGTGACTACGGTCCGTTCCTGCACCCAAGTGTCACGATCTACAACGCCGGTAGCGGCGGAATGGAGTACATGGGTGCGACCATGACGAGCCGGAGTGCCCTTGGACATGAGCTCACGCACAGCTACTTCGCTCGCGGCATGATCCCAGCGAACGGCAACGCGGGTTGGGTTGATGAAGCCATTGCAAGCTGGCGCGACGAAGGCTACCAACGTGGTGGCGCATTCTCCGGCGGCGCCAACATGGCAGGCCGTGCTCAATACGTTCGCTACACAGACCGCCAGGCCTACACCTACGGTGAAAAGTTCATGCGCGATCTTGATAATCTCTTCGCGGACAAGGGAGGGCTAAAGTCTCTCTTGCGCGAGATCGTTGAAAAGAAAGCGTTCGAGCCTTTCACGACCGAAGACTTCATTTCGTGGGCGGAAGGTCACTACCGTGTTTCTTTGCAGCAGATTTTCCAGCAACGGGTTTATCGGAATGCTCTGGAAGAAGGCATGAAGAGCAAACCGGCCGAGAGCGTTCATCACCAGAAGCTCAGCCTCGAGCAACTCCACGACCTACTTTAATTTGACGGGATGGGACCCCACGCGGGTCCCATCTACTTTGTGCACGCACTCTCCGTGCGCATGAAGCTCGAGCATAATTCGCACACCCTTACCAGATTTCAGAACATCATCTCTTACTGCAGCTGTTTCAACGCTCGCGATGCGACGCGCGGCCGCTGGTCCTGCGCCTCCGCCACCGAGGCCATACTTCGATTGAATGGTGCTGATGTCATAGCTGCCAGGCTTGATGTAGAAAGTCGAGTAGCCAATGGAAGGGTACATCACGCTATTGAAATTGTAGTTGTGATTCAGGCCTAGGAAGTGGCCGTTCTCATGGAGCATCACCGTGAAGAGGTCATAGCCTCCGGAGCTCTCCGGCAGAAAAGGGAAGTCGTCGTAGTTGACGAGGATGTCTCCTTCGACGATCTCCACATACTCATCGGCATCACCGCTGTTGCGACGGACACCAAAAATTTGAGTCACGGCGAGAGCAGAGTCCGGAAGGTCGCTGTTCCAGGTGGTCGCTTTGTAGACGGCAAAAACACCATCCAGCAAGGAATCAAGATTCGCGACACCCGAGCGATCGGCGACTAAACTGCCGGGTGCTTTTGAGGAAGAAATAAACGTCGTGCCCGCGCCGGCGTGGGTGGTCCAGCTGACCGCCGCGTCTTGCAGCTCATCGAGCTCAGCCGTTGTGAACTGGTTAGAGAATTTCATCGTTTTAGGAAACACACCCAAGGGCCAGCGCGAGGGGGCGTTGGGATTGGCAGCGGCACCACTGGTGACAGATTGCTTTGCGCCAGGGACGCAGGACACGAGAAAAGCAAGCAGCAGGATTCTGAACAAAAGGGCCTCCAGTTGGATGCAGCACAACTGGAAGACTTATCGGCAAATGTGAGGAAAAAGTTCGGATCAGTCAGACTATTTATGGCCGACTGATCCGGTTCGATGGGAGCGTTATTTCTGGCTCTTAGCGTGGTCCGCAAGGAACTGGTCTAAACCCATTTTCGTGAGTGGGTGAGCGAACAGTCCTTCGAGTACTTTAAGCGGAATGGTGGCCACGTCGGCACCTGCGAGTGCCGACATCTTGACGTGCTCGCTATGGCGAACACTGGCCGCGAGAATTTGTGTCTCGAAACCGTAGTTATTGAAGATCGTGCGGATCTCCGCAATCAAGTCCATGCCCGTCTGGCCGACGTCATCGAGGCGGCCTATGAACGGAGACACATAGGTGGCGCCGTTCTTCGCTGCGAGCAACGCTTGGTTGGCCGAGAAGATCAAGGTGACGTTGGTCTTCACGCCGTCGGCCGAGAGCTTCTTACAAGCGATCATGCCGTCTTTGGTCATCGGTAATTTGATGACGACGTTCTTGTTGATCTTGGCGAGCTCAGCGGCTTCTTTCAGCATGCCGGGAGCGTCGAGCGCGATCACCTCGGCCGAGATCGGTCCGTCGATGATCTCGCAGATCTCACGAATGAGAGTCATTTGATCTTTGCCCGTCTTGGCCACGATGCTTGGGTTCGTCGTGACGCCATCGATGAGGCCCCATGAGTGGGCGGTCTTGATTTCGTTGAGATCACCGGTATCAAGGAAAAACTGCATATGTCCTCCTAGGACGCTCAGGCTTTTGCCGGGGGGTGGCAAGGGTTAGAAATTTCAAGCATAATAAAAAGCATGAAGCTTCTTGGCCATCTTTTGCTGCTCCTGATTGTCACTTGGACGCCTGCGTCCTGGGGGATCGTTGCCGAGCCGGACTTGCCGGATAGCGGTGTCGTGTCTGCTGACGTGAATCATGGCATGAATCCGGAGTTGGATTATGGCAGTTTCACCGGGCGCGTCTCCGACAAAGACGATGATGAGCGCATCTTCAAGGTCAACGTTGAGAACAACAACGCGAAATTCTTCCGCGCTGGTGACACCGTCTATTTCCGTGTGCAAGGAAGAGAAACGCGCCAGAAATGCAAAGGCTTCGTTCGGAATGTCGAAGATTTTTATTTTTCCATGCACGTCGAAAACCTTTCTCCTTGTTGGGAAGAAGCCGCCGGCTATTTTCGTCGCGGCACGGTCTTGAAGTTCGAGTCTGAAGTGCTGGCCGGGCGCATTT
The DNA here is from genome assembly GCA_027486525.1 of Pseudomonadota bacterium. Lineage (GTDB taxonomy): Bacteria > Bdellovibrionota > Bacteriovoracia > Bacteriovoracales > Bacteriovoracaceae > UBA6144. The sequence continues at coordinate 4,319 of JAIXOY010000078.1, read as the reverse complement.
TTGAAGCGACGAAATACCGCGATATTTTGCTCTTAAGAAAAGAAGATTCTCTGCGCCAGCTCAACGGCATCAATCACTTCTTGTGGACCTTTGATCAGCAGAAAGTCAAAGTGGCCGCCGACTACGATGCCCAGATTGTCGAGATCCAGCGGGCCCGTCAAAAGGCGCTGGATGACCTGATCCAGCAGAAGCAAGAGCAGCTTTTGGTGCAAGGCGAGTTGATGAAACGCCTCAATGAAATGGATGCAGCGCTGAAGTTCTACCAGATCGAGCGTCGGGAACTCCTGACAGACCGCTGGAATCTCGATCATGACCAGGCGTTGCCGGTAGGCCAGCGCCCTCAGGAAACCAAAAAAGAGTGAGACAAGGCCCCATCAGGCCAGAATTTCTTCCGACCCTTTGCTAATCTCACCCCATGAAAACACTCGCCAGTCTTCAGGCCGACCTGGCCCATCATTCGCTTTTTGCGGAACTTAACGACCTTCATCGCGTACGCCTGTTCATGGAATCTCACGTGTGGGCGGTGTGGGATTTCATGTCGCTCTTGAAGCGCCTCCAGCGCGACATCACCTGCGTGGATGTTCCGTGGAAGCCGTCCATTTACTCGCCCGCCATGGTCAGGTTTATCAACCAGATCGTAGTGGGGGAGGAGTCGGACGTGGATGAAGAGGGGACCCCTATCAGCCATTTCCAGCTGTACTTAGCTGCCATGAAAGAAGTGGGCGCTGACACCGCTCCCATTGAAGCTTTTCTTGATGACTTTAACCTCACTCGCCTCCCGGCGCACGCCCGCGAGTTCACCGCTCAGACTCTCCAGACGGCGTTGCATGGAGATACGGTTGAAGTGGCGGCGTCGTTTTTCTATGGCCGAGAAAAGGCCATCCCAAGCATGTTCCAGGGAATGGTCGATGTGCTTAAGGCCTCAAAGGTGAGCTGTCCTAAGTTGATGTACTACCTCGAGCGCCACATTCATGTGGACGGTGAAGAGCATGGCCCTCTGAGTGAACACTGCCTGACGGAGTTGTGCGGGAATGATGTTGCGAAGTTGCAGCTCGCAGAGCAAGCAGGACTTTCGGCCCTGCGTGCTCGCATGAAATTCTGGAATGGAACCCTGGCTACTTTAGAAAACGGCAGTCACGTAGCACTCTAAACTCTTCGATCTCCGGTAGCGTGGTGAGTTCGATGCCGTTCTGCTTGGCGTACTCTAAGAACGTCCGGGTCCCCTCGATGTTTTTCTGGTGAATGTCGTGCTGCAGGGCCACGCCCCCTTTTAGCGGACTGCGGATCGTGATGGGAACCTTGCGGTAGAGCAAACGACCGCGGGCATCCCGATAGGATTCGAACTCGTAAGCCCGACCACCTTCGAAGTTCGCTTTGAGATTCTGCGCAACGTCGGCCGAGGTCATGTCTGCCACCCAGTCCGCAGTATCAATGTCCCAGAACACGAACTGCACGCAGTTATCCCCGAACAACTCTTGGGAGACTTGCTGCATGACGTTCATCTGGTGGTAGTCCCGGCGGTTGCCGTAGGCGGCGTAGGGGTAACGGAAGTAGATCTCCTGCCAGTCCATGCCAGCGGCGTCGTAAATCCCTTTGAGCTTGAGAAGCGAGGTCTTCAGACTGGTCTTGAACGCGGCTTCGTCGATCTCGTTGGAGTTCGCGTGGTCGGTGCTATGGCTCGCCAGGATGTGGCCCTCTTTCAACGCACGCAAAAGGATCGGCGTGGTGCGGGCGTTGATGAGTTTCGTGACCACGAAAAAGGTGACCTTCACGTCGTACTCTTTGAGCACGTCGAGAAGTTTCGGCGTGTGGATTTCGTGGGGGCCATCGTCGAAGGTTAAAGCGATCCGGTTCGAGCCGTGCATCGACGGTGCGCCGTACTGGCGGAAGCCCCGATCCGTCGACGTGTAGAGGCGCTCTTCCGGATACTGTTTGTCGGCAAGGATTTCTTGAAGCGTGAGTGCGTGCGCCGCGAGCGAACAGTTTTGCGCCTGGGCAACACTCATAAAAAGAGCAAGAAACATAAACATAAAAGACTCCTTCACACGGATATATCGTCGGTAAAACGCACTCGGCAAGCTGCACTGTAAGTAAATGATCGACTATGTCGCGGGCCGCGTAAGAACTACAGGGAGTAGCCTATTACCAATTGAGATTTCAACGGATTGAGATTTTAGGTTTTCACTTCAAGGAGGAAGTATATGGTTCAGCGCCTCACATTGCTCGTCGTACTCTGGAGCTTGAGCTTGGCGGTCTTCGCGCAAGACCTCAACGCGGCCGGTTTCCACAAGCGCTTTAATTTGGTTAAAAATGATAAAGGCGAAGTGGTCGCCATCCGCCTCAAGGCCATCTCGGCCCGCTTCACTCTGAAGCCGTTCATCGAGCAGATCAAGAACGATATTCTGGAAGAGCAGCGTCGCATTCGTTCTCTGGGTCTTGCTGACCGCGAGACGGAGATTGACCAGAAATTAATCGCCATGGGCATCGACCCTTACGGCAAAGATGGCAACGAAGAAGGCCGTACGGTGAAAGAAGCCTTGATGAACGTCGGCGCCATCAACGTCGAAGAAAGTTTCTCTGCGATTGAGCAGACGGGTCTCATGCGTGAATTCGAAAGCCGCATCCAAGACGCTCTCTTGCAACTCGATCTCTCGGTTGTGGCGAACTTGAACGATGCGCGCTTCTTCTACCGCCGCAACGTTGCGTACACCGTGGTGACCTGGGCCCTCGAGCAAGCACAGAAACGCTTCTCCAGCGTTCCGCTCTTGAACCTGGCTTCGTTTGTGATCGTGAAAGTTCACAATCTTTTGCATGAACAACGCATGTTCCACCACAACATGATGCTTCACTACTTCGAGCACTTGCCAGAGTCTCAGTTGGGTCTGACGAAGCTTGAAGTGGACCGCGCCGTATCTTCGATCTACGAGTACCGCATTGATGCGCTGTCATTGCCGGAATCAAACCGTGCCGCTCAAGAGTGGGCGCGCTACGGCTGGAACAATTTCTACGTGCAAGTTCGCCAAGGCAATGGCCGTGCCCGCGGTCTCGAGACGTCGCGCTACGCGGACTACGCTCGTGTGAATTTCGCTTTCGGAGAGTTTTCAGTAGAGGGCAACCGCAAGATCTACAACTTGCTTAACAACCAGCACATGTTCTCAGGCAAACCAGCTTTGGCCTATGATTACTCGAACCCAACGAAAGTGAAGCGCGAGCGCGCTCTCTTGAACCTGGCGCAAGTGGCCCTGGGTTTCATTCCTGGCATCCCCGGCTTCATCAAGTCTGCGGCCAACACTTTCATCGATAGCATGCACAAAGAGCAGCGCTTGTTGGAAGGAGCTTTGGTGGCCCACTTTGAATTGGCCGGAAACGCGCCGATGGTAAACGAAGTTTACCGCCAGAACATCAATCCTTACTTAGTTCGCTAAGAAAAAAAAGCCCCTCTTCGGAGGGGCTTTTTTTATTGAAAACTAGAGCCGAGAAAGTTGGTCGCGGTAGTTTTTCACCCGCATCGAACGTTGGCGACCAGACGTGATCTCCAAGACCAGCCCTTCAAATCCCACTCCCATGACTCGCACGCTCGCGCCGAGCACGCGGCTGTAGGCTTCGTCGCCGACGCACCAGCCAGCATTGTTACAGCCATTGCTGCGTGCGAAGTGCGACTCATGCCAACCCCAGCTGCGGCCATTGGTGCTGGTGCCTTCTTCGAAGAGCACAGCAAAGAGTCCTTCGCGTGTGATCCCGAGGATGCGGTTGTAAACGATCTGATCATTGAGGGCGATGTTGACCACGCGGTCACCGACACAGATGTCGCGATTGCAGCCCGTTGTGACGGCCAAGTACTGGCGAGAAACGTTACGCCAAATTTCGCGTGCGCCATCCATGAACTGAATTTCGTAAAGGTCATCACGGTCGACGTTCGTCACGCGTGCTGGACGGTAGAGCCCCGACTGATAGAGCACCACATCGCCAGTTCTTAAGGGGCCCGAGAAGTCCGGCGCCGGGCGCGGGTTCGGTTCCGGGTTTGGGCGCGGGTTCGGGTTCGGGTTCGGGTTCGGCTGCGGATTCGGGTTTGGATTAGGGTTTGGGCGTGGATTTTGTCCGTCGATATCCGGATTTGGAAGTGGGTTGCGCAAAACCGGAATTGAGCCGCTCCAAGACTTAAGAGCGTTCGGGTACGCGATCTTCAGCTCCGAGTTTTTGTAGCCGTAGTAGTGCTCGCCTTCCACCGAGAGCTTCTTGAGCTGCCAGGGCTGCCAGTAGTACTGTGATGAATGGATCAGGTAGCAGTAGGCCTCTTCTTGGCGATCTTCATACTGCCG
>JAIXOY010000044.1 GCA_027486525.1 Pseudomonadota bacterium | reverse complement strand
GTTAATGCTCAATCCAAGAGGGAGAGACGGAGATATATCGCAGTTGGTGATGGGGGCGCCATTCGCGTTAAGAATGGTTGGAGCAACTGACATCGCAACACCGACAGTGCCCGACGTGCCAGTGGCCCCCGCATAGTCCAGGAGAGGTGCCTGTGGAGTCACTGAATTGATGACCAGGATTCGTGTGACATCTGGCGCCGATGCCTGAAAATCATGAATCCTCGTGGTTGCGCTGTCCACCGAAAGCAGTCCGGCCTTGAAATTAAAGGTAGTGGAGGATCCCGTACAATTTGGGTCCGCAAAGGTTCTGATGAGGAAAGGAATAGGAGCATTCGTTGAACCCGAAGGGAGAAGAGTATCCGACTCAATTTCCCCCAATCCAGCGGTATCGACACATGCTGATTTAATCTCTCCGGCCAGAGGATCCAAGGCAGGGGTATCCAAAGGCGAGAGATCAAAAGAGCGAAAAACAATTTCGAAGCTTTGAGCGGAACCGGGCGCAAGAGCGCAGCTGTCAGCAAGGGCACCAAAGACGTTACACTGGTTCACTTTAATCTGTTGTAAGTTGCTGGCATCCAGAAAATTAGAGTTGTTAAAATCCTCATTCTTGCAATCATCTTGGGTCAAAGAGAGATTGATGGAGATCTCGCTACCGTTAAGGTCTTCCTTGGCGAGTCCGCAGCGGAGAATGGCTCCTTCTAGAGCGCTCTGGTCCCAGTAAAGTGCAGAAAAATACCAGAGACCATTCGGCAGCGTGAGGTCCTGCGCGCTCGCCCCCATCTTCTTACGAACAATTTGCTTCGTGCCAGGATTGTAGGCGGTGATCATGAGAGCACCGTTAACCGTGTCGGTAGCAGCTCCCGATATTCCTGCGATCACAAATTCTGTTTTTGTGACCTGGCTTTTCTGTCCGCAAGCACCCAGCAGGCAGAGAAGAGCGGTGAATAGGATGAGTCTCAACATGTGGAGCTTTTCGGTCATTCTGTATTTTAAATGATTTCATTTAGGCGATAGGTCTTATTGGTTAATCAGTGGCTTAGGGCCTGATTCTTGTGTTTTTTTAAGAAGGGATGCCGTGATTGTGGGCATAAGTTTTGTGCTAGTTGGTAGAGAGCTTCTCCACCGTCTTTAAAAAGTAATCCTGACTCCACAACTCCAGTCCCGCCAGCTCCCGCTGACTCAAAAACGGCGCGACATCGGCGCGGGCCTTTTCCACGTCGAGCGATTCAAACTTATCTCGCAGCATCTGTTTGAACTTGGCCGGAGTAAGCTCACCCTTGTGGTGCCCACTTTGAATCAAACGCGCCTCAAGATGCTTCAAGTGCACCGGCGTCTTGCGACCGAGGTACCAAAGATAGTCGTAGAAATCCCGGCCCTTCACGCGGTTGCCCCAGGCGCGCGCGAGCACCGCGTGCAGCTTGCCCGCAAAGAGATCGGGGAGCGGCATGGTCTTCACTTGCAACCGGCGCGGCCTCCTCACGTCCAGGACTTCGATGCCCTGATCTCCGGGTGGCTGCGTGTCGACCTCAAGTTTGATCTTGAGCGACTGACCGCCTTGCAAGCGAGAGGTGATCGCGCTCGGAGATTTAATTTTGAGCAGATGGACTTTTGTTTCGGCTTTGATGAACGCCGATTCCACGGCAGACTCGGTGGTTTTGATTTTTGCCTGCACTTCAACTTCAAAGCCAAAGGCCTCGAGTTCTTCACTGATGGCTTTGTGATAGGCCGCGAGATTGAATTTGGCGTCAGGCCTCAACAGCGAGAAATCTAAATCTTCCGAAAAGCGTGGCAGGCCGTAGAGGATACGCAAGGCCGTGCCGCCGTAGAAGAGGGCGTGTTCATAAAACTTCGCACGCCAGAGTCCCAGGAGTGCGATCTCTTGCATGATCTCTTTGAGCGCGTTCTCGTAGTCCTGCGTGGACTTGCACTTGTACTCATCCAGCATCTGCAAAACGGCGTTATCCACGAGCGAGTCCTTTGATGAATTCTTTCACCGCGCGAGCTTTGTAGGTGGCACCCAGCGCTTTGAGCGCCGCGAGGTCGAGCCGTGCAAACTCATCCGGTTCGATGCGCAGATCTTCCAAGAGTGATTCAGAGACGCCCCGGAGGGCAATCACGTCAAGCAGGGCCTTCTCCGCCGTCGCGATCAGAAAGCTGTGCTGTCCCTCGAGGTGCAAGCGAATGCCAGCGGCGTAGGCCTCTTGGTTGATGTGGTCGTAGGTGAACTGGCCCACGGGGGTGGCGAAGGTTTTGGTTTTTTTAAACGTCACGGATGTTACCGTGGCCACGCGTTCCGGAATGAGACCGTAGAAGGAGAGTGCGTACTCCAGTGAGACGTAGGATGGGCCATAGATCAGATTGGCCAACACCTCGTTGGAGAAGGGTGAAGGATCCACGTCCTGTCCCCACACGTAGAGACCTTTCTTGATACGAATCACATGGCCACGCTTGACGAGCAGGCCGACGAAGCGGCGTGCGTGACTGAGTTCTTGGGTGGCGGCCATGAGCCTTTGATAGTCAAAGTGCTTGGTGGGAATGCGCCGGTGGAGTTCGAGGACGTCCATATAAAGGCTCCAGTATGTTACAGTTATTGTCACATACTGTTTCGGAGAAATCAGCCACTAAGTTACACAAAATGTCACTTACTGGAGTAAAATATTAAAAAAGGAGCCTAATTCATTGAAATAACGTCTTTAGACTGAATAAAGTCCCTTAGAGAACCGATAGGTCACCATGCTTTTCTGGCTCACACTCATTCTTAGCTCACATGTTCAGGCCTGGACCTGTGCGACGCCCGGAAATCCAGCCTTGGGCCAGGCGGTGGTTGAGGCAGCGCAAGACTTGAGTTGCCCGCAGGGTAGTCAGCGCCGGCAAGTTCACATGACATTTGATGATGGGCCTTCAAGCGTCTCAACACCGACGATCTTAACTGAGCTCAAACGTCTCAATGTGCCTTCGACGTTTTTTGTCTCCACAGCAAAGATTGCCGCGAACCACCCGCAAAGCACCGCTCACCGAGCGCTGGTTAATCGCATCATGAACGAGGGGCATCTGCTTGCGAACCATGGACATGATCACGATGCCTATGACGTGCGCATGAATGCCCAAGGGCAACTGCTCTCACCGGGCATGACACCCGCTCAGCGCGAAGATCAAATCAAAGAAAGCACTCGTTTACTTAACCAGGCGACACAGAATCGCTTCTCACTAAATCAACCTTACCAATGGTTTCGTTTTCCCTACGGTCGAGGAGCGCTACCCTCGGATCTCGAGCTGGATTACATGGCCCGGCAAGGAATGAACTTCTCGGCGACCGATCGGGTGACTCGTCTGCGAGAGTATCGTCAGCAAAGCGATGCCCTCGGTGCCATCGCCGATGGGGGCTACTCGCATCTCCTGTGGAACCATGACTCCATGGATTCAAGCTATGCGACGAGCACGCTGTCCCCCAGTGTGATGCGCGATTACGTGGTAGATAATCTGCGAAGGTTCTGTGCCCCTGGACGTCCGGCGCTTCAAGTAGCCCTCTTTCACGATGTGAAACCTTTCAACGCTGAAGCCGTTC
>JAIXOY010000189.1 GCA_027486525.1 Pseudomonadota bacterium | reverse complement strand
GGGATCGGAGAGTCGCTCCTCCATGGCAAGTCCTTGCATGAATGAAGAGCGTGAACGGTAGATCACTTCTAGGGCGCTGAGGAAATCTTCGACAAAATTTTCGCCGGTGACCTTCTGCAAATATGAGAGCAGTTTGTTCACTCCGGCGCCAACGACCTTATCAAAGAGACCACTCATCAGTCCCTTGGACGGAGTCTCGAGTGCACGGCGACCGAGAGAAGTGAAGATTTCCACGAAACGTTGATCGAAGAACTTGCGAATTTTTTCTAGTCCATCGAGGAAGTCGAGGAAGTGCGGCCCCGGCGGGGTATCGAGCACGACGCAGTCATACTGACCGTCTTTGAGGCGCATCTGTAATTCGATCAATGCCAGAATTTCATTCATCCCACCGTGCGGTCGAGCGAGCACCTCAACGATGCGGTTTTGAGAAAGCTCTTTGACTCCAGCAAGTTCACCCATGCGCTGGATGGTACGGGGAGGTGACATCAGAAGCGCATGAAGCGGAGTCTTGAGAAATCCGACATCCGGAAGCTGCTCGATGATCGCGACTTCCCCGGCGGTGTCATCACTTAGACCGAGAATGTCTTTGAGACGTTTAGCGGGATCAATGGTCATTAGCAAAACACGCTGACCCTCGTTGGCGAGTTGGATCGCCCGCGCTGTCGCGAGGGTCGTTTTGCCAACGCCACCGGTGCCGAAGAACAAATCGAAGGAGCGTAGAGGAAGACTCATGCGAGGCCTCCGAGCGTAGCTTTGAGGTCCTGGTAAACGCTAGTCGCATCTGACTTGGCAGAATAGGCAAAACGTCCGGCGACATCCTGGGGATGCAGCTCCATGACGTCTAATTCCAGGCGCAGTTTTTCTTTCAAAGCTTTGGGCGCTTCGGCAATGGCTTCACTCCAGCTCGCGAGCGAGTGGTTGAGGAAAATTTTTGCGTTGAGAGGTGCCAGCTTATGAACTGCGACTTGGAGTTCGAGGGCTTCTTGCATGGCGAGCGTCGTCGGTAGGGTCATGATTCGTACGCCGGTGTGTTGCGGATCATAGAGTTTCGCGAGCATTTTTTCCGTGTCTTCAAACACCAGTCCAGATTGAAAGATCTCGCGAAAATTGCTGGTGGCTTCCATCATGGTGAGGGCATGGCCCGAAGCAGGGGCATCGAGCACGATGATGAGCTTTGGGTCGACGTGGAGCATTTCGAGGATTTTTCCAATGGAGATCACGTAACCAAAGCCAGGGAGCATGTTCACCAGGGCACGGAAGAACGCCGTTTTCACGATCCACTTGGCGAGCAGGGCCGAGCCCAGTTTTTTGGTGATGTAGCCTTCTGCGGCCGCTTCCAACTCGAGATGCACATGGGGGACACTTTCCCAACCCGCAGGAAGGGATTCTGTCCGCGCAGTTTCGTCGCTGAGGGCCTGCTGAGAAAGGGTGAGGTAAGTGGCGGAGTGTCCTTGCTCTTGCAACCAACGGGTGAACGCGAGTGAGAGAGTCGTTTTACCGACTCCACCTTTACCCGTGAAGATGTAGAGGCGCTTCAGGCTTTCAGCCATACGCTGACCTTAGAAAGAGTAGGCGAGCGTGAGAAGCAGCTTAAAGTAGTAACCCTTAACATCTGGACCTTGCCCTTGCTCAACCTTGAAGGGCCAGTGCAAAGTTCCGAGGGCGCCCACGGTCCATTGATCATTCAATCGCAGATCAACACCGCCACCGAAGTGGGGGCCGAAGGTGACCTTCTGTGAAGACCAGCGCATGTTGCCCCCGACGTTGCGGCGGGCGCGTGGAGCGTAGAAGCCGAGACCGCCTGTAATGAAGGGCGAGAAGTTATCAAATTCGAAGAGGCGGCTCTTGATGCCGCCGGTGATGCCCATGACTTTGATTTCTTCGCGGTCATCTTCGTGGGTGCTGTAGTGAGCATTCACCAAGACATCAAACGAGTAGCTGGCCGCATAGGTGTAGAGCAAATCAGCTGTGATCTTGTCTTCACCGTAGTCACTGTATTTACCTAAGAGAAAAGTTTGGCCAAGACCTACACCGATTGAGTGCTGATGGAGTCGACGTGGAGCCGGAGCCACTGAGCTATCAGTTTCGATAGGTGCTTCCGTAGCAGGAGCTTCAGCTTTGGCTGGGGCTTTCGCCTCAGGCTTCTCTTTGTTGACCAGTTCGTCCTTGGTCGTAGGAGTCTGAATCTTCGGTGCGAAGGGTTTAGTTTGGGCGAATAGGGGTGTCGAAAAAACAAAAGCCGCGGTCAGGACCGCGGCTTTCGATTGAATTGCATTCCTCATGAAGAGGATATTAGTTCAAAGTAGCTGTGTTCTCAACAGTTGAAGTCATAGTTGCAGCGAAAGGCTTGAACTCTTCTGTGACAGCAACGTCCATACCCAATTTAGCTTCGAGGGTATTGATGTAGCCAGTCAGAGTGCCTTCTTCTGAACGGATGACGCGCTTGAGAAGTTCAGTGTTACCTGGCTTCAAAGCCTTACGCTCTTGATCAAACAAAAGTTGGATCTGAGTCATGTAAGTGATGTCATTCTTCGACTTGTTGTCGATGACTTGGATTTCATGGCCTTCACGGATGATCTGAGCGATTTCCTCGAGGGTCACGTAGCAAGACTGAAACGTGTCGTACAGCTTGCGGTTCTGGTAGCGCTTAATGATGCGAACTTCTTTCATGTCGTTTCCCCTATCTGATTTGGTTTCCTACCTGCCGATAAAGACCGAGGTAATATTATAAATAAGCACTATTTTGTCTAACTGCTTTTGCCTGGTTCCGGCCAACAGTGTCTAAAACTTTCCGCAAGATTGAAGCTACGGAAGTTAACGCTGTGTTCGGTTGAGCCAAAAACGTTTGTTCGGGGCATTGATACTAAACGCGTCGCAAGGCCGTCAACCCGCTCCGTCAAAAAAAATCATCTTTCTGCATTAGAAGTTTCTATAGGGCAAAAAATACCCTCAAAATAGTGTAATTTCAGTAAGTTGTCGCGAGTTGCTCTCGTTGTCGGGGCAATAGCCCAACGCTTAAATTTCGGGGGTTTCGAGCCGATAAGTCCTTCAGAGAGATCACTGGATGATCGATCTTGGCCAAGGACGTCAATCGGATGAAACATCACTCAGTCCCTTTTTTCCTCGCAACTTTTCTCGTGCTGGCCGCCAGTTGCGCGCATCAGCCAACGCAGATCACTCTGACGGAAGAAGAGACGTCGCGTTTGAATCAAGAAGCTCTCGATCTTGCTTCGGAGCGCTTAGAAAAACTCGTTGAAGAATCCAAAAAGCAAGGCCCTGCCTCTTCGCAGTATTTAGCCACCGGACTTTTCCTCAAAGGTAATTCAGCCTTGATGGAAGGTGACTATGTCACGGGCGCAGTATTGTTTCGCCATCTCGCACAACTTACCGATGACCCTTTCGTTCACAAAAAATACGCCGTCGCTCTGATTCGTTTAGGCGAATTAGAAAAATCTCGGGATGTTTTGCAGAAGATTTACGAATCCGACAAAGGCAAAGATGAAAGCATCGCTTTGATCCTCGCTGGTGTTTACGCCGGTCTCGAGAAAGCAGATGAGTCGCGTCAGATCTATCGCAAGATTTTGGCGCGCAATCCTAAACAAGAAGAAGCCTGTCTCTTCTTGGGAAAATCCCTCGCGGTTGAGAAAAAATGGAAAGAGGCTGAGGCTCAATTGATGTCGTGCCAGAAGCATCATCCTAAAGACGGTGTCTTCAGCTACTACCTCGGTAAGATGCACGTTGATCGCGGTGATCTCAAATCAGCAGTTCGCTTGTTCGAAGATTCTCACCGCCGTGAACCCGACTCCACACAAGCCGCCGCTGCCCTCGGACTGATCTACGAACAGTGGGAGCAAGTCGAGAGCGCAATCAAAGTGTATGACCGCCATCTCAAGGTGAAACCCCATGATCCAGCGATTCTAGGTCGCATGGTTCAGGCGCTTTTCCAGAAAGAACGTTTTAGTGAAGTGATCCCTTTCGCGGAACGCCTCGTGGACATGGATCCAGAGGATCTCAACATGCGCGTGAAGCTGGGGATTCTTTATACGGAGTCTCACGACTACGATAAAGCGATCTCGGTTTTCCGTGAGCTTTTGCAGCAGGCCCCGCAGTCCGATAAAATCCTCTACTACTTAGGTGCGATCCATCAAGAACTCGAGAAGTTCGAAGATGCCATCGAGTACTTCACCCAAATCCCCACCAGCAGTGGTCTCTACCAAGACTCGAGCTTTCAGATGGCGAACATGCTGAGCGGTTTGGCGCAGGTCGAATTCCTGCAGCAGGGTAAGTCCGGTGCCTTCGGACGTAAGTTCGTGCAGGTCTCCAATGAAAAGCTGAAGGAGATCCCTGATCTCGCCGTGGAGATTTCGGTGTTACAAGCGGGCTTCTACGAAGCCGTTGAACGCGACGATGAGGCGGTCAAGGTTCTCACGGCGGTACAAAAAGACAAGAGTTTCAATCTCCAGCACCAGTACTATCTCGCTGGCCTCTTGGAGAAAGTTAAAAACTACGAAGCGTCGACGGCGATCATCATGTCGATCCTTGATAAGGACCCGAAGAACGCGCACGCCTGGAACTTCATTGGTTACTCCATGCTCGAGCGCGGCCTGGCCCCGGACGAAGCGCTTCCCTACATCGAGAAGGCCGTCGCCATCGCACCAGAGGATGGCTACATCCGTGACTCTTTGGGCTGGTATTACTTTAAGACCGGTCGTCACAAAGAAGCTCTCAAAGAACTGACAAAGGCTTTTGAAAAAGTTCCGGACGATGTTGTCATCGCGAAGCATCTGGCCTTGATTCACAAAGATATGAAGAACTTCACCCAGGCCCGTACCTACTTGCAGCAGGCGCTCAAGAACGCACGACTGAGTTCTGAAAAACGTGAGTTGAGTAGTGTCCTCGAAGTTCTAGAGGCTGAACGATTCCCGGCCGCAGTCGCCGACTAAAATTCTTTCTCGCTTGCCGTAACTCTGTGCTGGCCCCATGATGTTTCCCATGGGGTCCCGCTTTTTTTCTCTTCTTATTCTTCTCTATCTAAGTGCCTGCGCCACGGGTCCTGTGAAAACCGTCACGTGGGATAAATTGTGGTCGCAAGTGAAGATGGAAGGCGAGGGCAAGGCCCGCCTCGAGATTCCGCCGGAGAGTTGGGTCTTTTCATTTGAATCTGTTTTGCAAAAAAATGATTGGCTCATGGCGATTACCATTCCTCTTAAGGGTGAAGAGTCGTTTGCGTTTCCTGGGCTCGATGGTCCTCGTCCAGAAATTGTCCCTGCGGCAGATGATTTTCGCTGGCAGGTTGTGCAGGC
>JAIXOY010000006.1 GCA_027486525.1 Pseudomonadota bacterium | reverse complement strand
TCGCTCAAGAAGTCCCTGAAAGAGCCGTACAAGAACATGTACGTCCCGATGATGCTCAAAAATCTCGGCCAGAAGATTGACCGCCTAAGCAGCGCAGAGGGCGAGTCGGCCGATGCTCTCGTGCAATCCGTTGTGAAGGATCTCAAGAGTACGTTGGCGGTCGGGGAGTCCTTCATCATCACCGACTCATTGATCCCCGGAATCTTCGGCGAAGGCGAGCTGAGTGTGAGCAGTCTGATGGGGATGGATAAGCGCATCCTCAAAGTCTACGCTCGGGTGCAGGCCGAACGTATGATGCTGTCTCGTTTCCACCTCCATCGCTCAGATGAAGACACCATCCAGCTTTACCAGGACTACGGTAAGAACTTGAAGCTGATGCTGACCTTGAAGCTGCGCTCCTTCGTCCCAATCCTGGGAGTCAACGCACGATGGAACAAGGCCACCGCGGAAACGCACTTCTACCCAGTATCGCTGGCCGGTCGCGATGTGACGGTGGAAGGTCTGAAGGCCTTGCGCCAAAGCATCTTCTCGCTGAACCATGATGCGCTTCAAGAAGTCGTGACTCCTCACCGCATTGAGCATGAGATGGAAGGGAGTGCGAACACGCTCCAATTCCTGATCTTTAAACGCAACAAGATCGGCTCTGATCAGTCCATGAATCTGACTCACGCCGTCGGCGGAAGCAAAAAGAAGATCCACCGCCGGTACGATGCCATCACGACGGGCACAGATACTGAGTCGTACGTGGTTGAGGCGGTGAACTCGTTGATCTCTAGCCTCACTGAATCTGATCTGGCGCTTTCACAAGTGACGACTTTGAATCCAGGATTCACTTTGGGCGGTAAGGCCAAGAATAAGATCTTCACCTCGGAGTACGACGGCGAGCGCCTCACGACGAACTACCAGCGCATCATGAACGGCTGGAGAGTCAATCCAAGCAAACTACGCAATTTACTCAATCTCATCAATAAAGAAGCTGGCCGTCCGATCTTCGACCCATTGGTTGTGATCAATACGAATTCCATTCTTCTTTACCAAATCTCTTTCTTGTACACGCTGACTCAAGAAGGCACAGACCAGCTCCTCGTCGTGAGCGCAAAGCAGCTCGAGGATGCCCTGAAGCTTTATCCGCTCTCGCGCATCGATGAGTATGAGATCCCCGAGGTCGCCGCTCGATATCATGCACGTCTTAAGCGCATTGCCCGTGACATCACGGGAACTGATCCGACCGATGGCATGAAGCTCTATCATTCATGGTTAAAAGATCTCCAGAACGACCTGACGGTCCGTGGGCTAGAGACGTTAGTTGGAAAAGATAACATCGCCTACCAAGGCCGCATTGAAGGTTTTCGTCAGGGCGATGAAAACGGTGACAGCCCGATCTTCTCCCATGTTTACGGTGAACTTCCGTTGCCACTACAAACATCACCGACGCAGCAAGTGATTCAGAACTGGGGCATCCTCGAAGGTGAATTGCTCGCCAACTGGATGATGGAGAGAGCGATATGAAAAAGACGCTTCTTCTCGCCACGCTTGTGCCCTTCTTGTCGTGGGCGCAATCTTCCATGGACACGTACCGTTGGTACTTGAATCCCACTGGTCAAGAATTGCTTATTAGTATCGACGATCTGCATGACGAACGGATTACCGCCAGTCCTTTGATGAACTGGGGACGGGACGTCGTTCCAACCATCGAACTAAAAAAAGAGATCGTCATCGCCATCATCGACGGCGGTGTTGAGGTTGAGCATCCGGAACTTAAGAATCACATCGCTTATAACGAGGCCGAATGTTTTGAGGGCCGTACCATTCCGCCGAAAGACGGCGAGGACAAAGATGGCAACGGTTACAAGGGTGACTGCGCTGGCTGGAACTTTGTGCAAGGCCATAACCGCGCTGAAGACTTAGATGGTCACGGCACTCACGTCACAGGTGTGATTCGGTCGGCACTGGCCGGGGTAAAAGGGGAGTTTAAGTTTCTTCCTTTGAATGTCTTCGCTCCCGGTGAAGGGACGAACACTCCTAAAGACACGCCCCCTTTGCCGACGCGCTTAACGAAAGCATTTGAATACGCGCTCTCTCGCCAAGTGGATGTGATTCACTTGAGTGTGGGCTGGCCTCGTTCCTTCATGACCCCAGAGCTCGAAGCTGTGATTAAGAAAGCCATCGCCCAAGGCGTGGCGGTTGTAGCAGCAGCAGGTAACAGTTCGCAGCGTGCCACCATCTACCCTTGTCAGCTGGAAGGTGTGATTTGTGTGGGGGCTTTGCGTGCCAATGGCGATGTGGCCCGCTTCTCCAACTGGGGAAGCCAGGTGGACATCTTTGCTCCTGGTGAGAAAATTCTGAGCACCATTCCGGTCACCATCGCACCATTGCATATCAGCCGCAAAGGCTATGACTATAAAAACGGAACTTCTCAAGCCGCTCCGTTTATCAGTGCGAGCATGGCACTTCTGCGGGGGGTCTACCCGGATGAGTCGCTAAGCTCTCTCTATTCTCGGCTCATGCTCTCCGCCGATGCGCCGATTCAGCAAAGTGGTCTTAAAGGTCTTTTCCATATCGATGGGGCCCTCTCCTTGGCGCCCACCTCGCTGGTGTTGCCACAACTGAAAGGTCTGCACGGTGTTCTGGTTGATGAGACCGGCAGATTCTCACTCGATGTTAGTTTTAAAAACTTCTGGTTGCCCTCAAAGAAACTCGCAGTTCGTCTGACTTGTGATGAAGCTCAGCTGTCAGTAGCGCAAGGTTCACTTGCACCTTTGGACACCGAAGGGACCCAGACGCTTTCATTCAGTGGCCGTGTGGACCCTGATCTTCGGGACATCAATTGCAACATCGCCGTGGCTGCTCAAACTGTTTCGGTGAAATTGAAAGTCTTGCGCACTCTTAAGACAGCTTTCAAAACACTCAAGGTTCAGCAAGAGACCCCGCTCGTCGTAGATACACGCTTGGGCGCTCGTAGCCGTTTCTTGACGCTCAATGCGATCAAGGGGCACCACCCTGAACCTCTCTATTACATCCCTGGCAAAGACACGGTGGTGTACCGCGAAGACCAAGCGCTGGGGACCTTACCGCTTATCAATGGCTGCACTTTCCTACGAGTCTGGCAGATCAATCTGGATGGCGTCGGTGCGAATGAGTTAATGCTTGAGAGTCTGTG
>JAIXOY010000061.1 GCA_027486525.1 Pseudomonadota bacterium | reverse complement strand
GCTAATGGAAAACACCGTCTGGCAGGGAAAATTCTTACGTATGACCACCGAGACCATCGGTGAGATCACGTGGGAACGAGCGTACCTGCCGGATGGAGTCGTTGTGTTTCCCGTCACCGACGAGGGAAAAATCTTAGTGATTCGCGAGCGCCGCGCCCATGAGAATCCGCCCGTCCGATTGAAACCTGTTACCGGCATGCTCGATGCGGGCAGCACCCCCGAAGAGAACGCTCAACGCGAACTACAAGAAGAGATCGGCTTCAAGGCCACGACGCTCGAAAAGTTTTGGACCTACACCACCAATGGCACGGTGAATTCAGTAACCCATTTTTTCCTCGCCAAGGGTCTTATACCTTCAAAGCTCCCCAACCCCGACGGTGATGTGGTGGAGGAAATCCTCGCCCTCACACCCGCGGAGATGGATCAAAGAGTTGCTACCGATGAAATGCGCTGGGGCGTGAGTGTGATGGGCTGGCAGCGGCTGCGTACCCAGAAACTATCGCTTTAGCCTCGACGATCAGCGCTGAGGTGCGCGAACCGTCAACGCGTCGATGTCGCCGTACATGTAGAAGTACTGGCCCGAGAACTGGCGCAGCTCACTGATGGCGTCGTAATCGGTGATCTTAGAGAGATACTCGTCGTTAATCTTCACCTTCACACCGGCAAGCTCAGCTTCCCCATAGAGGTTTGTGAAATCGTCGAAGTCGAAAACAACTCCGAGCTTTACACCGTTCGTTTTAGTCACTTGAAGAATGCAGGCATCGCCAATGACCATTGGAGAGACCTCGCCACACCAGGCTTCATCCACCGTTGCCGAAAAAGTCGCGCCAAATGAAGATAGAGATAAGCTTAGCAAAAGGGCCGCGAGAGAGTGTTTCATGAGAGCCTCCAAAAGATGAGTTGTGTGGAGGGCTTATAGAAGAGATCAACCAACCGGTCTAATCCAATAATTAGATTAACAAATTAAGTAAAATAGCGACGAAACAAGTGGGTGTGCTTTCAAGTGCCATGTCAGGTGTGACCAAGAACTTGGCGCGGGAGATGGCCCAGAAAATTGCCAGTGATGAAATGCGCTGGGGCGTGAGCGTGATGGGCTGGCAGCGGCTTCAAACCCTCGCTGATCCCTTCAAGTGATCGAAACTTATAGCCTAACAAATTCTTCTTTATAGTTTCCGGAATCTGTCCGAAAAGCAAACTGAATTAGTATTGTATCCATTGCTTTGGAGGCACTCATGAAACATGTCATTCCTACGATCATCCTGCTGTCATTTGCTGCGCAGGCAAGTGCAGATGATTTTTCTAAATGCGCCGAGTGGCTGAACGCTCAGACCGTCGTCCAAGAAATTGGAACGAAACCGGAGGGGAGAGCACGAACCTCCTGGGAAGGCACCAACATGCCGGGCTACGTTTCTCGAGAGCCAAGAATACGATTCACCGCTAGCGGTCTCAAACTTACGAGTTCTTATCCCCCACCATCTGGAAATTTAGTGAGTGGCGTTGAGTATAACTTCAGTCATCCAAACATCGTTCAAACCGACTGCAGTAATGATGATTATGAATTCACGGAAGAGTGTGGTGAAGTCATTAAGCGTCCAGCAGAAACAATTAAAGAAAAAATCAAAGTTCTAAGAGGAGACAGCTCCAACCCGCAGCGGATCACCGGCATTGAAATCCAAACAGGCGAGCACCACGCTTGGGGTATGGAGTCCTTGATTGAGAAGAGTCAGTTCTCTGTTTCCTTTGACTACGTCGGCCCCGGTAAAGTGTGCAAACCACGGATCGTAAAATCTGGTGAGACAATTGTCCGCAACGTCGCAGCTTGCGAGTCGCATGCGATCAAGCCGCTCCCTGAAACCTTCGGGATCCCGGCGGGATTCACGGCGCAAGACCTCAAGGACCGGATTGCGGCCATCGATCCTCTGGACAGCGGACTAAAAGCACAAATCTTTAAAGACCTCGACGCACTCGCGAAATCTATGTCCAGCGGTGCCCCCATTAGTATCGAAGACGCAGAGTGGACGTGGTCGAAGTTTTATGAAATTTATCGTACACAGTGTGAAGGATTCCAAACATACAACGGTGGAGATTCCGAGCCTACCGTCTTACGTTGGTCAAACGGCATGAATGATTGGAATCTTTCAAGTTTTGCAAATCCAGTAAACGCGACACCAGCAGCGCCAACGCCACCGAACGCGACCACAAGATAGTTCGTTTCATCATCGAGGAACCTGCCGCAGCGGGGGTTCCTCATGGTCTTTTCAGTTTTTTGCTTGGAGTTTCTTGAGGGCCGCGTTCGCCACCTCTTCGTCTTCCACGGCCTTTGCACCACTCACACCGATCGCACCGACGTGAACGCCGTTGAGCACGACGGGAACTCCGCCCTCGATGGCGACGATGTTCTTGCCGGTCATAAGCCCCGGCTTGGTTCTGATGGCTTCGACGAACGCGCTCGTCGGACGGCGGAACGCATTCGCCGACAGTGCCTTCTGCTGCGCGCTTTCGATGCTCCCGACGTAGGTCCCATCACCGCGCTGGAAATAGACGAGGTTCCCCTCGGCGTTCACGATCGCCACAGAAACGGTCCAGGATTTTTCAGCGGCAAAGCTCGCGGCGTGCTCGGCCAGTTTCTTCGCGACGGAAAGTGGTAGAGCATTGGCCCAGGCCAGGCCCGTCCACAGAAGACAGGTCACTAAAACAAACTTCATCAGAGGTCCTCGATAATACAAGTGAGGGCCGACACCCAGTGGCGCTCCCCGATGCTAAAGTCGCGTTGAATACTGACGCGCTCACCTTCGACGATCAAACTCATCTCAACTTTTCCCGTCTCACTGGTCCCGGGACGGCGCGCGACGAAACGTGTGGGCGTACTTTCAAAGGCTATGTCAGGAGTGATCACAAATTCGGCGCGTGAGGTGGCGAAAAGCTCCAAGCGCATAGACCCGTTGGTTTGACCGAAGAGATCGATTTCACATTTTTCGCCCAGGGTATCTTGGCCGCGATAATCAAAGGCCGTGAGATGCCGACGAAAGGCTTCAACGGCGTTGGTCTGCGCAAAAACCGAAGATGACATGAGCAGGAAGGCGAAGAAAATGTTTTTCATTCGCCTAGTCTAACTATTTGATCAGAGATTAACAACGCACTCGACTTTAACTTCTTCCCCATTGCGTTTACGCGCCACGACCACGTACTGCGTATCTACTTCCACGGCCAATGTCCGGAATACGTTCTCGGCCGCATCCGACGAGAGGAACATGCGCTGGCCCGGAATGTAGCGGTAACCCGTGCCACGGAGCACGAGACGAGAAATCATCAAATTACCGGAACTGGCCACAACCGCCACACCGTTTGCATCGGCCTGAACTTTCACTTGGCAGGCATCGCCCTGAGGAGTTGTTCCCGTGTACGTTCCCGCCGGTAGAACTTCCAAGGCGGCTTCAGTGGCATCAAGCTCTTGGGCGAAAGCCGACGAGCAAACGAAAAGTAGCGCTGCGAGGAAGTGTTTCACGCGTAAATCCTTGGGGGAGGAAAATTTGCGCCTTCGTACCACAAATCGGAGTCCGTCCCACGGCCAGGGAAAATATTACGCACTCAAACGACCTGACGAAGCATCCGGCGAAGCGGTTCAGCTGCGCCCCAAAGCAACTGGTCACCGCAAGTGAAGGCATTCACAAACGTTGGCCCGAGGCTCATCTTGCGCAAACGTCCGACGGCGATATCAAGACTTCCTGAAACGGCGGCGGGGGTGACGCCTTTGAGCGTCTTCTCTTTGTCGTTTTCCACCAAGCGCACCCAGGCGTTGTCGGCCTTGATAGCGGCTTCGATTTCAGCGAGCGGGATATCTTTGTTCAATTTAATCGTGAGGGCCTGGGAGTGGCAGCGAAGTGCGCCTACACGCACGCAGGTGCCATCGATGGGGATCGCCCGGCTATTGCCGAGGATCTTATTGGCTTCAGCCTCCGCTTTCCATTCTTCACGGCTCTGGCCTGAGGGCAGGGCGGAATCAATCCACGGCAAAAGGTTCGCCGCTAGAGGATGACCAAAAGCTTCGCGAGGGAAGGCGGGATCCCTCATCAGGGTCCCTACTTGCTTCTCGATCTCGAGGGCCCCCTGGCCCGCGTTCATGTTCTCGCGTAAGCGGTCGCCGAAAAACTGCATTTGCTTCAAGAGTTCGAGCATGTTCTTGGCACCGGCGCCCGAAGCCGCCTGGTAAGTATGGCTGGAAGCCCATTCTACCCAGCCATTTTTGAACAAGGCACCTACGGCGAGCAACATCAAAGAGACGGTGCAGTTACCGCCGATCCAGTCATTCAACCCGTCGTTACGGGCGCGATCGATGACCGCCTGGTTGACCGGGTCGAGGATAATGACAGCGTTCTTTTCCATCCGTAAAGCCGAGGCCGCGTCGATCCAGTGGCCTTTCCAGCCGGCCGCACGAACCTGGGGGTGCATTTCTTTAGTCCAGTCGCCACCCTGGCAGGTCAGAATAATATCCATGTCAGTGAGGTCTTTAACGTTCTGGGCGTCTTTCAGGGGTTTACCGTCGGGGCCCTTCTCGCCTGCTTGAGACGTAGAGAAATAAACCGCATCAAAGTGTGCGAAGTCCTTCTCCGCATGCATGCGCTCCAAGAGAACAGAGCCCACCATTCCACGCCATCCAACGATTCCGACCTTCTTCATAAACGCCTCACTGTAAGTGAATGTTAAGTTGCTTTTTTCCGGGCCCAGGGCTATTTTCTCTGGGTACGCCTCAAAGAGGTGCGGTACTGAGTAAGATGGAGAAGGCTGCCAAAGCCGTTGAACCCATCCCAGGCAACTACCGCCGAAACGTTTTCGATATTGGCATCGGTAACGTTGGTCTTGCAAGGTTGAAAGCCGCAAGATTGTCACTCAGGATCACACCGGGTGGAGAGCTTTGGGACGACGTAACAACGACGACCTTTCCCTCCTGGACCCGTTGTTACATCGCTCCTCACTCTCCCCCGGTTTTTTTCTTCGCTTATTGAACAGGCTTCGCCTGAAAGGAAGACGTGTATGGAAAAGTTGATTGTTTCTAAGTTCGGCGGCACCTCTATGGGAGACGCAGCGGCCATGCGCCGAAGCGCTGAGATTTGCAAAAAACAAAATTCTCGTATGGTCGTTGTTTCTGCAACTTCAGGCACCACCAACAAACTCATTGAACTCTCGAAGACCGCTGAACAAGGTGACTGGGGCGGCTGCGAAAAGATTATCTACGATCTCCGCGAGCGCCACTTCACCATCGGAAAAGAGCTCGGCATTCCCGAATACACCCGCACCAAGATCGCTGATCTATTATCTGAAACGGAAACTCTCGCTCGTGGCATCCACCTCATGCGTGAATGCTCTCCACGTGCGTTTGATCGCATGCAGTCATTCGGCGAACGACTTTCTTCTCTGCTATTTACTGAAGCTCTTACGCAGGCCTGGTCTGAGCGCACAGTGAAGAACCTCGATGTTCGTACTGTTTTAGCGACGGATGCGATCTACGGTAAGGCGACACCACTCACTGAAAAAACCGCTGAAAACGCCAACCGCTTGCTCGGTAATTTGCGTACGGAAAATACCTGCTACGTGACTCAAGGTTTTATCGGTATGGACCCGCAAGGCCATACCACCACGCTTGGTCGCGGCGGTTCAGATTACTCTGCTTCATTGCTCGGCGAAGCCGTGAGCGCAGATGTTGTCGAGATTTGGACGGACGTAGACGGCATTGCCACAACGGACCCGCGCCTCCACAAAGGGGCCCGCGCGATTCGTGACATCACCTTCACTGAAGCTGCTGAGATGGCAGTCTTCGGTGCGAAAGTTCTGCACCCGACGACGCTCAC
Organism: Pseudomonadota bacterium; assembly: GCA_027486525.1. Taxonomy (GTDB): domain Bacteria; phylum Bdellovibrionota; class Bacteriovoracia; order Bacteriovoracales; family Bacteriovoracaceae; genus UBA6144. Next base: position 12,554 of record JAIXOY010000061.1, on the reverse strand, counting down.
TCCGGCCATGCGCCGGGATATTCCGGTGTTCGTCGGCTCATCATTCGAACCAGAAAAAGCCGGCACCTGGATTCGTCGCGAAGTGAAAGACGCTCCCGTTTTCCGTGCCGTGGCCTTGAAGAAAGATCAAGCCCTCGTCACACTCTCAACGCCAAAAATGTTAAATACCCACGGCTTCTTGTCACGGGTGTTCGGTGTGTTTGAACAACACCGTGTGAGCGTAGATGCCATCACCACCTCAGAAATTTCGATCGCCATGACGGTGGATCGTCCGATGCTGACCCACGAAGCGCTCTTCAACGATTTGCGCGAACTGGGCGAAGTCACCATTGAGGAGGGATTCTCCTTGGTGTCTCTCATCGGCAACAGCATGAATCACCGGCCGGGACTGGCGGTGAAGGTTTTCGGGGCCATCGAAGACATCAACGTCCGGATGATTTGCTTAGGCGCATCGAAACATAATTTCTGTGTGTTGGTGAATGAAGTGCAAGGGCCTGAAGTCGTCTCACGCTTACATCAAGCTTTGATCGAAGCTTAACTAGAAGGGCCCCTTTCGGGGCCCTTTCTTTTACAATCTACACTGAAGTTCTTCTACGTAACCCTGCACAGAGAGATAGTTCTCCGAGTTGAGCCACTTGTTGAGCTGAACATAAAGTGTCACGTCACCGCGCTTCGCTTCAACCATCACCATGTCGTATGACCCATCCTGCGCATTGGCGGCCTTGATCGCCTGACGAATCGCCCAGCTTTCACCCACTTTCGGAACCACGGTAACACTTTTCGTCACTTTAACTATTTGCCAAGCCTCTGCCGGCTCATCGCTGTCATTCGATGTTTCGATGAAAGCTTTGCCATCTGCACCGTTCTTGAATTCCACGTAAGTTCCGTGGTGATCACCAGCGCATGAGGCAAAAGGTTCGTTTGCCGCAAAGGCGAAGGTCGAGGTCAAAACAAGAGACAGAATTAGAAATGATTTTAACATAGGAGCTCCTTTGATTAAGTGGCGCCATGGTAAAAAAAGGCACCTAGAGTGTACATTCCATTGAAAAAATTACAGTCTCGCCAGCCGCGGATCCATGCTAGAAGGTTGTCATGAAAAACTTAAGCATCGCCCCCCTGCTTTCACTCTTCATCCTCTCCGCCTGTGGTGAAGGCCAGCAAAGTAAAAATCTTCAAGTGACGGCCGGTGCGAATTTCTTCGAGAACTCGCGTCGCGTGGATGCCAATGCTCCTCAGAAACGGGGCCTGGCCCGCTTGCGCGGCTGCACAGGTTTCTTCCTCAAAAACGCTCAAAACAAAAACCTCGTCGCCACCGCTCGCCACTGCTTCAGCTACAACGCCCCTCAATGGTGCGCCACGGGCACGGCGAAGGACGAGGCGAGTGGGATAGATCTGCGCTGTAAATCAGTGGCCGCCGGTGACGGGCGCCATGATCTGGTCGTTTTAGAATTTGAAGATGCCCCACGTGATCGCACGTTGGATTTTGAACTGGCCACCTTCCCTCTCACCAAAGATTTACGCCTTGAGATGCTGGGCTTTCCCGGCGACCTCTACAATGGCGCACGCGCTTTGAAACTCACGCAGAACTGCTGGGTGATTGAACCGAAGACTCGGAACATCTACGACGATCCCAACGTCGTCGACGACAGAACCTTCACGCACAACTGCTCGACCTACGGTGGCAATAGCGGCGGCCCGATGTTTATTGAAGGCACGCGCATCGCGATCGGTATCCCGGACACCTACGCCCCCAATGATTTCTCACAACGTGCTCGCAACGAACGCGCGGCCCAAGGTGTTCTTGCTGCTGATTTCGCGGCCGATTTCGCAGAGGCCATCGCTAACTATCAGATCGTGACTCGGGCTTCTGCTCCTCCCTCGACCAACTCAGACTATCCGTTGGAAGGCATTTTCCGCGACGATGAGAGCTGCCAAATCACCGTTCAAAAAATTTCCTACAACACGTCGATTAAGCCGACGGAGATGACTGTCAGCCTAGCTGAAGGCTGCGAGACTCAAGGCAACCTGACCCTGACCTGTAACGCTGCGATGGCCTGCACCCACGCCAGCGGTCACCTCGAGCTTGCATGGCTTGGTGCCCAATCTTTCCTCTTGAACGGCAAGACCTACTCCCGCGAGTAGGTCTATCCCCCCGAAAATACGTCACCCACCCCGAACTATAGAAAAATAACTCAAATTCTTGTTTGATATGCCGAACATGGTTATACTGATCTCAGCAAAAGGGACTCTGTGTACGTTTGTATCTGCAAAGGCATCACTCAAAAACAAGTCGAAGAAGCTGTCTCGGCTCGTAAGGGCCAGTCTTCGAAAGACATCATGCGCTCACTCGGCATCGGTTCCGATTGCGGCACATGCGTAGAAGACGCCGTCGAACAACTGTTGCAGACATCGAACAAAAAACCTCGCCGCAATCACTCTCCCGAAAAGACTTCCTGCCATCAGAGCGAGTAGCTCTTTCCTACTCTTCTCTCTGCGTTTATCCTGACCCCATATTCTTACGAAGGGGTCACCATGAAAGGTTCAGCTAAAATTATCGAAGCGCTTAATTCAGTTCTCATGAAAGAACTCACCGCGATCAATCAGTATTTCTTGCACGCCCGCATGCTCGAGAACTGGGGCCTGGCGAAACTCGGCAAGCTCGAGTACGCAGCCTCCATCGATGAAATGAAACACTCAGACATGGTCATCAAGCGCATTCTCTTCTTGGAAGGTTTGCCGAATCTCCAGAAACTGGGCAAGCTCCGCATCGGCACCGACGTGAAGGAAATCATTGCCGCCGATCTGGAAGTTGAATACGAAGCGATTCCCCACCTTAAAAATTGCATCAAACTAGCCGAAACAGAGCGGGACTATGTCAGCCGTGACCTTTTCCTCTCCATCCTTGCGTCGGAAGAAAAGCACGTAGATTGGTTGGAAACCCAGCAAGAGCTCTTCAAGCGCGTGGGCCCACAAAACTACATGCAGTCGCAGATGGAACCGGATCAAGGTGCGGAATAATTTTTTGGAGGTCCCTATGAAGTTCACAGCTCTCGTTTTTGCTCTCGCGCTCGTGGCTACTGCTTGTAACAAGAAAGAAGAAGCGAACGCCATTCAAGTGGTTCCAGTCCAAGGCGAAGTTCCCGCGATGAACGCGGAGGAAGGCCACGACAAAGAACACCACCACGTGACCGAAGCCGTCGATCATACCCACGACGAGGCCCATCACACGGATCATGATCACAAGGCCCATCATCCGAACCATGATGCGGAAGCCGCCTCAGATACGCACACTCACTAGAGATTGAAAGGGCCCCGAAAGGGGCCTTTTACATTTCAAACGGAAACGAGAGCATCAGCGCATAGCCCGCGTACTCGTTCTTATAAGTCAGATCAAATCCCGGCACATCGTAGGTTTTATACTTCACGTAGCGGTACTCGAGATTGAGCGCCATGTGACGGTACATGTAAAACGTCAGACCGAATTTGTATCCGGTGCCCGGGTCGTACTTCGAGTTTTGTATTTCGGCTTTGTAGATGTAGCCACCGTAGAGACGGAAAAAGACCAAGCGATAACCTAGCATGGCCGTCCACTCATTGATGTTCACGCTATCGCCGTCGAGAATCAGGTTGTTGCGTAAATATTCCGGACCAAGTTGCCAGCCAAACCACGAAAGCCCCAGACGACCGCCGTAGCTCAGCCCACTTGAGGTAAAGGCGTCTCTGTCGATGTCACCCTGGAAGTTTTGTTCGAACTTGTAGGTGCCGTTGAAATACCCCAACGAGGGTTCGACGTACACCAGGGCATTGGCCCTGGGAGACGTTAGTACAACAAACAAGCTCATGAGGAAAAGCACAGACTTCATTCTAGGTATGCCTGCCCGAGAAAAGGAACTTCTCCCGGGCCAAGCCTTGGAACTATTTAGCAATACCGGTATAGCATTCGTACTGAGCCGTCTTCACGCCGCCGGCGAACCCGCCCACATTGTAAACCTCGAGCGTCGGGTAATCGTCATACATTCCTACCACGACGTAGCGATGGCCGATTTCAGCAAAGCCCTGTCCACGAGCAACGATGATCTGCAGGTTCTTGTTCCCTTCAGCATCGCGCAGAACTTTGGCCTTGGCTTTGCCAGCAGCAAGCCAGTCACCGGCCAGCGCCACTTCCCACTCGCGGCCATTCTCGCCGCGGAAAATTTCGTCACCCGAGGAAGCCTTAAAAACTGTTTTCTCGAACTCGGTTCCGTCTTCATTTGGCTTAAGTCCACACTCCACGTAGTAGGACGCGTGAGCAAAAGAAGTCGTCGCGAGCAGAGCGACTAGAAAGCGTTTCATGATAAATCCTTATGGCAAAATGTTTTGGCGAGGCATCTTCTCCGTCGGCGTCGCAAGCTTGTTCCACATGCGGTCGTACTGAGCCTGGAACGCCCTCACCACGGCCGGATCACGCAGGATGTAGAAGTTTTCAAAGTTCTGCTCGAACGCCGCTGACGTGAAGTTACCAGCACCCGTGAACACGGCATCTTCTGCGCCGAGTTCAAAGACCATGAACTTGTTGTGCTGGAGCATGACCTGCGGATGGTTCGTCTCCATGAACTTCATCTTGAGGCCCTGGTCACGCAACGGAAGAACTTTCCAAGCTTCCATACTAGTGTTGCGACCGGTATCCGTGCGGAGTTTCCATGACCAGTACATGTCGTCGTCTGTGATCAAACGCACGTCTTGCTTGTTCGCTAGAAGCTCGGTGAAAAGACGGATGAAGTTACCGCTGAACCGGTGGGCCGTCGCTTCTACGCGAGTGGACTTGAGGGCCAGGTCACGAAGCGCAGCAAAGGCCTGCTTCCCTTCGCCGGGGACGAAGAAGGTCTTGAGATCAGTTTCTTCCGCATTCGGAATGGCCTTGCGGCAGGTCGCGATGAAATCAGAGAATTCTTTTTTGCTATCACCGTGGTTGATCATACCTTCACGAACGCACAAGTGCGCTTGAACGAAGTGCGTCTTGGGTGTCGAAGTGACGAAGTTCCAGTTTTCGTGGTGAATCACGGTGCCGGTCGACATGTTGCCCGAGCTGAACACCACGCGGACTTCTTTCTTATCTTCTGGGTTCACCATGAAGATCTTGTTGTGAGCGTAACCCAAACCATTACGTTGGCCGCGGTAGTGCGTGGTCACATTTGCTCCACACTTCTTCAGGCCCTCGGCAAGCGAGTTACCAGTTGAATCTTCTTCTGGAGCCGAATCGAGAACCATGGTCAACTTCACGCCGCGTTTCACAGCTGCGCAAAGAGCGTCGGCCACGGGCTTGTTGGAGAAGCTCAGGTAGGCCAGGAAAATTTCTTTGGTCTTCGGATCATCGGTCCATTCGATCAAGCGATACTGCGGAGACGTCGAGCGCTCGGCCGAAGCCGTCAAATCGCCTGACTTGCAGTACACGTCTTTGGGCTTAGCCGTCAGAGTCGTGCCGTCTTCCGCGAGGACGGGGCGGTCATACTTGTATTCCGCACACACGGGATTCGTGAAGAGGACTTCAAAATTGTACGGAGAAAAGTCGGACATCTTTGCGGCATGAGCGGTGCTCATCAATGCCAAAGCTGTGCCTAAAAACAATTGTTTCATGGTGTCCCTCTCCCTAAATGGGTTAGAATTTGGGCGAGGAATACCGTCTGACCTCAGGAGTTGTCGATGATCCCCGAACAGGATGTAAAACCTACCCATGCGCTATGCGTCATATCTTTAATCCTCACGAGTATCTGGCTGGCCTGGACCGTCTTGGTGGACTTCTTCGTCGTTCCCTCGGTGTTTCAAAACATCCCGGAAGTTTTTATGGCGGGAAACCTCGGTGTCGTACTTTTTAGTAAACTCAATCACCTCGAATTTCCTCTCGCCAGCATGCTCTTTGCCTTGGCCTGTTGGCACACCCGTAAAACGTCGACGCTTAAATTGCTTATCCTCATCTCCTTTGTCCTGCTAGGAATTGCGGCGATCTATCTCTTCTCGCTGACCCCAAAACTGGCCTCCCTCACTGCCGCGTGGGAGTACGCCGAAAAAGTCGGCACGCTCGGGCCCGCCGGCGAGGACGTGCAGCAGCTCCATCAAAACTACCATCGTACTTACGTCGCCTTAGATTCTGTGAAGCTGCTTTTGCTTCTGATTCAATTGACGGTCTTAGGGGTTTTCCTTTCACGCCGCAGCCGCTAAAGTCCCGCCCATGAAGACTGACCTTGTCCCTGCCCAGGGCCTCCTATTCGCACCGATGGAAGGCGTCACCGATCCGGTGTACCGCCAGGTCGTCTCGGAAATCTGTCCGGGCTGGGACGTCCTCGCCTGTGATTTTTTGCGTGTCCCGAGTGCCGGCCATTATCCTAAAAAACATCTCATCGCTCATATCGGCCAGCAGTTCCTCGAGAACCCCGATTGGAACCGTCGCACCATGTATCAGATTCTCACCTCGGAGCGTGCGTTCACGGTCGACCTGGTTAAGCAGGTCGCTGACATCGGTGCGCAATGGGTGGATTTAAACCTTGGCTGCCCATCGAAGACCGTTTGTAAGAGCGGCGGCGGTTCTTCGCTCCTGCGAGATCTCAAGGTCGTCGAGCGCATCGTGACCGATATCCGTAAAACGTTCACAGGGCGCTTCACCTGCAAAGTGCGCGCAGGTTTTTCGAACGGCGATCAGATCACGGAGATCATCAAGCTCTTAAACGACTGCGGCGCGGAGATGATCACTGTCCACGGCCGCACCCGCGCGATGATGTACAAAGAGCCCGCACGTTGGGAATGGATCGAAGAGGCCGTGAAAGTGTCGCAAGTGCCGATCGTGGGTAACGGCGATGTTTGGAACGCGCAGGATGCGAAGCGGATGCTGCGTGAAACCGGCTGCTACGCTGTCATGGTCGCTCGAGGTGCGCTTAAAACGCCGTGGTTCCCGCAGCACTACTATCAGAACGTCACCGACGCCCCGGAGATTCGCATCGCCATGGCACGCAAATTCCTCAAGCGCTACGCAGAGCTCTTAGTGGCCAGTGGCGTGAATGATGCGGGTGTGGTTCGCCAGATTAAATCGGTGTCGCGCTACATCTTTGACGAGCTTCCCGGTGGCGAAGCTCTTCGTCGCAAAGTTCTTTTGTCGCAAAATTCTGCGAACATCTTCAATGAGATTAACGCTTCTTACTAAACGCGTAGTCGAGCAGACGATCATACAGCAGTGATTGTGCGTACTCTTCGCGACGGTAGTCGGCGTAGAAGCACGGATTGCTGTAGTCGATCGCCATCTCGATCGGGCGGCGGTAACCGCTCATGATCTGATACAACGGAAGCTTGCCATGGGCGGCTTGGCAGCGAGCGAGCAACCGGGGGTTCTCGCGCTTCAAGTAATCGGAGAAGAGTGCGCACATGTGGGCTGCCGTTTTGCCTTTGAGCACGCCGCCGAGGATCGGTGAATCTTGCGTTAACGCTTGTTCGATCATCTTACGGATCTCTGTGCGGAAGCCCCGCTCAAAGCTCATCTTGGTGGTTTCGAAATTCTCGAGGCGGAACGCTTGGCCTGACGCCGAAAGATTCTTATACATGTTCAAGATACGCACCCGGACGGCACGATTGATCGTGTAAGTGGCGTAGGAGTTATGAGTTGGATTTTCGCGCTCGGCAATGTCTTGGTTCAAGTAGTAATTTTCCACGGCCCGCAACGGGCGCTCGAAGCGCTCGATCGCAATGGCGGGAATCATCAACGCCGTTTGCCCGGTGACCTGCGCCACGGAGCCATAGCTAAACTCGGCGAACATCGCATCGCCCAATTCTTCCACGCGCTTGAGGTAAGACTCGTAGGTCTCACCTTCTTCCTGTCTGACGTTAACGAAGGTGCTAATTTTCACGAGCATGCGCTTGGTGGCTTCGAACAAGGCATCGTACTCCGGAGGGAGGTTTGCCTTCGAGACTGGAAATTCCTTTAGAAACTTATCGATGAACGCCAACTCCGAACCAAGATTACGTGACGTCAGAACCAACTCGTCCCGCAGATCTTTGAAGGAGCGTTTTTCACGGATGATGTTGATCACCGTGGTGATGGTTAGTTTGTAGTTATCAATCTTCGTGATGGTATCTTCGTAGCGCTGCTTAATGCTTAACGGACGACCACTTTGGTCCGTGGTGCTGATTTCGATTCCACGGTTGGACATGTCACTCAACCAGCGCGAGATCACTTCATCCGTCGAGTTTGCTGCCGGAACCTCGATGTCATAGGGACGAATTCGAACGGCGACGAAGTAACTGAACAATAAGTTCAGATCCAACGTAACCGCACTGCCCATGTCGCCGACCTTGCGGATGATGTCGCGCACTTTGGGCATCATGCGCTGGACGCGCTCGAACTTCTCGTACTCGCCCTCACTGCCCGGCGTGTAACGGTTGTTGATGATGTCGAGTACCGCCGTGTTGTCGGCGACGCTTTCTGCGGCACGCTTCAGCTCGCAGGCCTGGTGCGTGATCGCTTGGTACGTACAGGCGATGATCTGATTATTCTTCTGCGCCACGAGCTTCGTCATGGCCTGTTTCACGCCGTTGTTCTTCAAGATCATGGCGATCTCAGTGCCCACCTGCAAACTGGCCGAAGCGACCGGCAGGTAGAGCTGACCTGTCGCCATGCCAACGAAGGAGGTCGCATTCAAGATGGCCGGGAGCACTTGCTGCCAGCCCCCGATCTTGCTCGCACAGCTCGTCGGCATCTGCGCAAGGTTTTGCACGAGACCAGAAATTTGCCCGAAAAGTTGTTGCTGCCCTTGCTGCAACTGTGTCGTGGTCGACGTGCGCTCGTAGAGACGGATCTCGAAATCATTTTTCAGGAGATCGTCTTTCAATGTGTCGATCTGAGACTGGAGAACGCTGGCCCGCGCATCGCCGGGGCCAAGGAGCGTGAGTTCCGTCTGCAGAGACACCAGGTACTCACCGTACATTTCTCCGTAGAGCTTGCGGGCATCTTGCGAACTCACGTTCTGATCGATCAAAGTCAGCATCGACTCGAGGTTCGAATTCAGCGCACGAAACGCCGATTGGCAGACGTTGTCGCCTTCGATGCGCGTTTCCAGCTGAGCTTTGATGAGTTCCTGGAAAGAATCCAGCGAGAATTGATCACGGTGAATGAAGGAACAGTTCTGCAATAAATCAGAATACTTCAGCTGGTAGTTACCCTGGGCTTGGGCAGACACGCAGACCATCGCCGTTAGCAGAGCGGCTATAAAAAGACGGATGAGTTCCATGGGCGGCTAGATAGCACAGAATGAGACGCAGGAGGGGCCAGTGGATAAAAATGACAGTGAGGCTAAGATGCTAAAACCAGGACTGAGAGAGCGCCACCCGCTCTTTGGCGGTCAGACCCTGGGGGCCTTCTTTCGTGATCTTCTCCAAACGAGGAACGAGACCCGCCTGGTTCGCGATTTGAATCGCCAGCCCTGGACGGGCGTTGAGCTCGAGCAATATAGGACCCTGATCCGGCGTCAGCACAATATCCACGCCGAGGTACCCCAGCTCCACCATGTCATAGCAGCGGGCCGCCAGCTCAAGGACTTCCTGCCAGTGCGGAATCACCAAACCATTGAGCCTGTGACCGGTATCTGGATGCGTCTCTACAACTTGGTTCTTGATCACGGCATTGCGAGTGGTGCCGTCTTTAAGGTTGATCCCGGCACCGATCGCCCCTTGGTGAAGATTGGCTTTGCCGTCCGAGTCTTTGGTCGGCAACCGCACCATGCTCATGACCGGAAATCCGGAGTGCACAATCACCCGTACGTCAGGAATGCCGCCGTAGCAGTAGTCGTTGAACACCGGGTGCATATTAATTTTTTGCTGAATGATCGCCGTATCCGGCAAACCCGAGAGCGAGTACATGCCAGAGAGAATGCCCGAGATATGGTGGCGCACTTCTTCCATGTTCATGATCTTGCCGCTGGAGCGACGGAAGGTGATCCAGCCCTTCTCGTCTTTTAGAACTTCCGAGACCACCACGATACCGTTGCCCTGGGAGCCGTTGGCCGGCTTGATCACGAAGGAGCTCATCCCTGCGACAAGCTGCGGAAGTTTTTTGAGGTCACCAAAATTCGTGATGGTGAAATAGTTCTCCGGCATGGGCACGCCCCAGGCATCCGCGCGCGACGCTGTTTTCACCTTGTCATCGACCAGCGGATAATTCGCCCGCTTGTTCTGGCGCAGGATATAGCGACCGATGCGGTTGTTGATCCCGAGGATGCCGAACTCGCGCATCTCACGGAAGATCACACCGCACCTTTCTTTTTCACCTGCGCGATGAGGTCACGGAAGCGGATGAATTCCGAGAGGCGGTAACCCTTGTACTTACCGATCAGCACCAGGAGGCCGATCACGTAGAGAAGCATCTCCGGATTCGTGAACATGACAATCTCAAGCGTCGACACGGAGTAGAGCGAGTACGAGAGCACCGAGATCACCAGCGTTCCCAGGAGTGTCTTCATGGTGTTCACCATGCCATCTTCCGTCAGCATGATGCTGAAGCGTTCGATGAACGCCGTCACGATGACGATCGGGAAATAGCCGATGTGAGAGGCGCCGAAGAACTCCGCCAGCCCCGTGAAGGCAATGATCATCAAGAGTAGAATCACGAGGGTCAAGATGATCGACATGCGCGGCACGGCCAACAGGTAAAGTTTGTCGAGGACGTAGCGCTCAACGCACCCGATCGCCACCACCGAGAGGAAGAAGAAGAGACCAAAGCTCAGCGAGGTTTCTTTGAAAAACATCGTCAGAAGAATCGGTGTGAACATCCCGAAGGTCGGGATGCCGACGATGTTCCGGGCGAGGCAAAGCACCAAGGCGCCCAGCGGGATGAGCAAGATCATGTTGAAGATGTTTTGCACCGGCAGCGGCAGGCGATAGAGCGAGATGAACGCGAAGAAGGACCCCTTACGAAGCACGTCCTTGCGGTACTCTTCTTTATTGAACTTGTTCATCACGGCCCGGTCGGCACGGATGGTGTACGCCACTTTGCTCTTCGCGAGGGTCTTCTCAACTTCCTCGAAATGATGATGCAGCACCAGGTAGCGATCTGGCCGTTCGCCGAAGTGACCACGGTTGGTGTCAACGGCGATCCAGCGGTTGTTCAAGAAGACTTCGCTGGCGAACGTGATCTGGTGTTTCTCCGTCGGCGCGTCGGTGATCAGAGGCAGACGCAGCATCGCTACGATTCGCGCCGGCACGTCTTTACGCCGGAGGAGGTAGGCATAGATGCGCGCCTTAATGAGGGGCGAGCCCTTGCCACTGCTGAGCGCATCGACGATGGTTTTGAATTTCACGTTGCGCTGAATTTCTTCGTGGACGTAGTAGAAGGCCTTTCGGGCAATGAGACTCTTGTCTTCTCCACCCTCGAAGATCGCACCCTCGAGCAGTTTCATCGCTGCTTCTTCTTCGGGAGCGAGCACGGGTTGCTTGAGATACTTTTTGATCTGGCGTGGATAAACTGTCGTGGTGTCTTTGTCGATCTTCCGCACGATCACAGGTTTGATGTCGATGCGAGCGGTGTAGCTCACCCGCTTGGTCATCGGCTCCTTCGAGAGCCAAGTGAGCATCGCGGAGTCCGAGTTCCGATCGATGAGCGTATCGAAGCCTTTGCCGCGAATCCGTTCTTCCGAAATCTTCAGCCCATCTCCCGCCCGCGGGATCGGAAACGCCACCGAAGTTGCGGCAGGATCTTTAGGACGTACCGAGATGTAGAAGTTCCAGACGTCATCGACTTTTTGCGGAATCAGACTCAGGTTGAGCACCTGCGACTTGTAAACGAGCAGTCCTGTGGGAATCAGGAACAAGAGTCCAACGATCCACGAGCTGAGACGTTTCATGCTAATCCCCTGTCACGTGAGAGCGGGCCACGTCCACCGTGAAATGCCCCAGGAGAAAATTCCGGCCGACGAGAAACTTGTAGGCCATCTTATCGCGGTCGTTCAAGTTCACGACGATCTCGCGCACGACGGGCCCGAGTTTTACTTTTTCGCGAATGACGTAGCGTTTGCCGGTGAAGCCTCCGGCATTGGAAATTTTTTGAATGCTCTCGACCTTGCGAGTAATTTCGATTTCTTTCCCCGTGTTATCCTTCAACCGGAACTTCACCCAGAGATCACCATCCCGGCGAACCTCTTCAACACCTTCCGCGTGGATCGAAGAAGTTTTCGCACCGGTATCGATGCGCGAACGGAATTTCATTTTGAGATCAGGCAGCTCGACCCACTCAACGCGACCGATGAGAATTTTTTCTTTGAGGATTTGTGCTGAAGCGATGTTCGAAAATCCGAACAAAACGACCAGCAACGGCCAGAGGCCCGCGCGCATGAAAGCCCACTTTTCAAGAGGTATGGCGGTTATTTTACCCTTGGGCCTAAGACGTGGCAACAGCAGGGATAGGCCCAACTATATAAAATTACTAAGTTTCGAGCTTCTTTCTCGGGAAAATCTTAGAGCGACCGATAAGACATCGTTATCCACAAGGAGGATGGTTTATGTACCACGCATCACGCTTTTTTGTTTTTAGCTTCTTCTTCGCT
>JAIXOY010000053.1 GCA_027486525.1 Pseudomonadota bacterium | reverse complement strand
TTCTTGACGGGATAATTGACGGCGATGCGATGATACATTCAGAATAAGAATGGCGGACGACTGACCGCTTCGCGACGCTGCATCAGCACCTGATCATGACGACGCAATCGAGCCAACAACTCTGCTGATGACTCGTTGAACGGCTTAAGCGATATTACGTCCACTTGCCAAAACTGATCCTGCTGCCCTTTCACCACGATTTGACGCGGAAAAGAATGTGTTCCATTGAAGAGCAAATAGTCACGGCACTGAATATCAACCTCAGCCGCACCTGAACGCAGAACAAGTTGACGGACTTCTCTTGTCGCATCACTGACCCATGCTTCAAACGTGTCCCCCTTCACCTGCCAGGCGGGCTCGCCTTGATAGCGAGAGAGGACGACTTGCTGTGTGTCTGCATACATCGGTGCGGCCATGAGCTTATCGACCTTGTCGCGATCAACGGTCGGCGCCATCGGGGATGGCTCTGTTCCCGCAGCACGGCCACCCTTCGTGCGAATCAACCAAGACCGATAGCGCGCCAAGAGAGCACGCTTGTCTTGATTAATAATTTCTGAGTTTAAGTGAACATTCACACCACGGTGACGAAGGAAATCAACCATGAAGGATCCGTCGTTGATCAACAAAGAGTTCATCAAAGACATAAACAAGCCACGCTCCCCCATTTCTGGGGAAGAATCGAAAGCTGTTGGCGAGAGCTCGGAGACGTAGGACTTTTCAACAAGTGAGGCTTCAGTCATTGAAGCCGAACGATAGATCAGCTGAGTAAGCTTGAGTTTTCCCTGAGGAGTTACGTTATAAACCCACTTAATCCACATCGCTGAGCCTTCCACTTGCTCAACTTTCTCCGCATAAGGGTTCACCAATGCAACCTTGGCCGAGACCATAATGGCATTCGTGGTTACATCAGCATTGGTGCCATGACGAAAGAGGGACTCCACCGTTGGTACATAGGCATGAGCACTCAAGACGAAAAGGTTTAATAAAATTAGAAGCTTTTTCACAGAACCACCTTATGCTTGAGAACTTTTTGTTTCAGAATTTCTACGAAAGCTGGACGAAGCACCGGATCGCGCAAAGCAAAGTCAACCGTAGCATCGAGATAACCCATCAAGTGGCCGGTATCAAACCGCTCACCCTGAAACTGGTGGGCATAAACATCACGGCGCTGACAGAGCACATTGATGGCATCGGTAAGTTGGTACTCGTTGCCGGCACCGCGTGGAATCTCTTTAAGAATCGAAAAAATTTCTGGAGAGAGTATGTAGCGCCCAGGAGTTGCCAGTGTGGTCGGCGCTTCGCTGGGCTTTGGTTTTTCAACCATACCCTCCATACGAAGAGTCATTTTATCGTCAGCCAGAGGTGTCCCCCTAACAATACCGTACTTCGAAGTGTCTTCGCGGGGAACATTCATCACACCAATAACAGGTGCTCCGCCATGACGACTCGAGACATCCATCAACTGCTTCGTGCATGGGATGTCGTTCATCACGATGTCATCGCCCAGAAGAACAGCAAAGGTTTCTTGCCCCACCAACTCCTGCGCCATCAAAACGGCATGCCCAAGGCCTAGTTGCTCCTTCTGGCGTACGCTCGTCACGTCTACCATGGTGCCAATCTTGCGAATCATCTCGAGCTCTTTGGTCTTGCCAGCTTTCTCAAGAAAAGCCTCGAGCTCGAGGTTTCGATCGAAGTAATCTTCCACCGCAAATTTTCCCGCTGAGGTCACAAAGATAATTTGCTCGATGCCCGATTGAACCGCCTCCACGACAATGTGATGGATCATGGGTACATTCAGGATCGGAATGATTTCTTTTGCAATTTCTTTAGTCGCGGGCAAAAAACGAGTTCCCTTGCCAGCTATCGGAATCACGGCTTTTTTGATTTTCATGAAAGTCCTTGAGTTCTCCGTCACAAATGTTTAGCGTGAGAGGGAAGCATAGCACATTATCCTAGGTTTCCATCATGCGCTTCGTATCACTTGCTCTCTTGTTTATGACTCTGGACGCCGTCGCACAGATCCGTCCATTTCAAACAACGCGACTCCACTCTACTGCTGGTGCAGGCGTGGCTTCTATGCTTGTCACCGAGTCGGCCGTTCTCAATCCTGCACCGCTTGCATTTTTCGCTGACACTTTTGTTTCTTATCAAAATACCAAGACGAGTATTCGCAGTGAGTCCGAGGATCGCGAGGCTGACGATCGTGCCTTTCCGGGTGGCAATCGCTCAGAGGGCTACTTTCTTTTTGATAATGCCTCATCGCTCAAGGGTGGGTTCAGTTATCAAACGCAGCGTGAGAACGGCTTCAATCGGAAGCGCGGAACGGCCACCATGGCAGCACCCATTGGCGAAAATATGTCGTACGGCCTTCTCTATCGCTACACAGAGGATGACCGACCAGACTGGTACGGTGCTTCTTCGCGCCATAAAATCTCTCATCCTTTCACCATGGGTCTTACCTGGATCCCTTACAGCAAACTGACTGTGGGTTTTGTTTGGGATGATCCAACCCGCGCCATTAAGGGAGAATCGCGAGCCATTGCTGGGTTGCAATACAGCATTACCCCAGATCTCATTGCCATTATTGATGCCGGTGGTGACCCAACGAGTGATTTTTATGACAAAAGAATCTGGAGAGGCGCATTACAATTCAACGTCTTTTCCGACTTTTTCCTACGTGCTGGCAAATTCGAAGACAGAGCCTTAAGTCTCGAAGGTGAGGCTTGGGGCGTGAGCTGGACCGGCCCTAAACTCGGTGTGGATTTCGCCATGAAAACCTCACGGCAAATCCAGAGCGAAACAGGCTACCTCTACAAAGATGAGAAGCTCCAAGACGTTTCGTTTACTGCCAATGTTCGCTTTTGATTCTTAATGCTTCCGTGTGCTTGAGACGATAAGAATTCATGGCTGGCACAACATACAAAAAGAAAGTTCAAGACGAACTTAAGGACCGTGAGCGCAGACTCATCCTTAAGCATAAGTTTGAAACACGCATCACGAGCGTTAAACAGGGCAAACAGGCGTTCGCTGCGGGTGATTTTGTCACGGCCATAAGACGCTACACCGAATATCTAGAAACCATTGCAGAGGTCAACAAGCTCTCTGGTATTTATGATGTTAAGCCTGAGCATTTTCACAAAACAAAAGATGTGACTGAACTCATGATGCTGAGTCACCTCTATTACGA
Organism: Pseudomonadota bacterium; assembly: GCA_027486525.1. Classification (GTDB taxonomy): domain Bacteria; phylum Bdellovibrionota; class Bacteriovoracia; order Bacteriovoracales; family Bacteriovoracaceae; genus UBA6144. The sequence goes on along the minus strand of JAIXOY010000053.1, from coordinate 11,327 downwards.
ACTCGCCAAGGTTTACGATGCCACGGGGAAATTCCAAGAGGACGTCGTAAAGTGTCTCGATCAGTTTGTTGTCTTTAGTGCCAATCAACCCTTTCAGGTCGTAAATTCTGAGATGGCGCGCAAACATCTCAATAAGTTTAAATTCAGAAATCATGCGGTCTTCCAGACGGCTTATCAGCAGATTTTTGTGAAGTCGCGAAAATGCTACGTGGCCACAATGTGCTACGGTGATACGCACCCAACAACAGAGCATTTACGTCTTTTTAAGACGTGGCTCATGACTGTCCCGGGCGGCCAAGTCTTTGTCTCTAATTACTACCGTTGCTCAGAACCCTTAGTTCGGTGGCTTGCGATCCATCCTCGCTGTGCGACCATCTTCAATCGCGCAATGCGCCCATGTCTCCAATGGTTCTCAAGGGGACCTGTCCGGCGTATACTGGGCCAATGAATTTGCTCACTCGTTTGTTTGTCGTTGAATGGTTCAAGTCACTCGTGGGCGCACTCGCTTCACTTCTGTTGCTCATCACCAGTGCTGATATCATTAATGGTTTCTTGCGAGGCAAAGAAGGCGAACAAGTTCTTCTCGAGTGGGCGCTTAAGATGCCAGACCTCGCCGGGAAAATGCTCCCCGTAACATGCCTACTGGCGACGCTCTTTACTTTTAATCGCCTCAAATCTCACAACGAACTTATTGCAACTCTCGCCGCAGGATTTTCCTATACCCGCATCACGGCACTTATTGGTAGCTGCTCTTTACTGATGGTCATATTGCAATTCGCGAATCTCGGTTTCCTTGAGCCTTACGCCAACAAGGTAAAACGCCAAGAGATTAAAAAGAGCATGGTTTCAGAGGGAAAGTACCTCACTCGTGGTGCCGTAGATGGTGGGCAGTTTTGGTTTAAATCCAAAGACTATTTCGCGACCTTCCTCACCTTCGACAAACAAAAATCCAGTCTCAACCAAGTGCGGTTTTATTTTTTCACTTCGGAGGGCCTGGCCTCAAAGGTTATTTCTGCAGAACGCGCGGACTTCGTCAGTGATCGCACCTGGAACTTAGTTAACATGCATACGCTGGAAGACTTGACCGGGAATCAGTTTCCTCGGATGAACACCGCTGCTTCACAATCGATTGTGCTGCAAGAGACACCAGATGACTTCAAGGAGTTTGAGGCCGATCTCACAACGCTCAATTGGTTTAATTTGAGCGACTTCATTACAAAAATTTCTCAGACCGGCATCAACACAAGCGAATACCGCATTTTGCTTCATCAAAAAATCGCACTGTCTTTCTCTTGTCTAGTGTTTGCCCTCATCCCCCTGGGAACCATGTATAAGCCTAGCCGTCGGTCGGACTCCTTTGGCAAGAACGTCGCCCTCACCCTAATCCTGACCGTAGCCTTTTGGTTGCTATTCTCAACCGCACTTTCTTACGGGCAAAGTGGCAAAATCCCGTCTTGGCTCGCCGCCTATATTGTCCCCCTGGGCTTTATGGCGCACTCCATCCGGACCTTCTGGCACAACAGGAAACTCGCGTTTTAATACGCCGCCGGCCATGCTATAAAAAAGCATGTTTTTAGAAGATTACCGTCTCGAGGGAGAGCATCTCCCTATCTACACTTACCCCGATCCGGTCTTGGCGAAAGTTGCCAAGCCGGTAGAGCAATTTGACCAAAAGCTAGAAAAGCTCGTGAGAGATATGCTCTTCACGATGTACCACGCTCCAGGCATCGGTTTAGCCGCGCCTCAGGTCGGCGAATCGATCCGCTTGTTTGTTATCGATGTGGATTTTGAACGTGAAGAAGTCACACGGCCAGATGGAACCGAAGGAATGGAGTTCAGCAATCTTCGTCCGATGGTTTTCATCAATCCGAAGTTCACAAAAAAAGAGGGCGAGGCGATTGGCAAGGAAGGCTGCCTTAGCGTTCCGGATGTTTACGAAGAAATCACGCGCGCCGAAAGAATTGTTGTCGAATATCAAGACCTGAAGGGTAACAAGCGTACTATGGAAGCAGACGAGCTGCTGGCGATTTGCTTGCAACATGAAAATGATCACCTGGATGGCGTTGTTCTCATTGATCGGCTGAGTCCCCTCAAGAAGAAATTCTTCAAGACCAAACTTCTTAAAGATAAAAAACGTCTTTAGGAGAGCATGTGAGAAAACTTCGTACTGTTTTTTTTGGCACGCCAGACTTCGCGGTCGCCGCACTGGAGATGCTCGCCCACCATCCCGCGATTGAAGTCGTGGCCGTTGTTTCTATGCCCGATCGGCCCGCTGGCCGCGGACAAGAACTCAAATCTCCCGAAGTTATTCAGTACGCTCGTTTGCTCAAGCTGCCCATTGTCCAAACGGTGAATATCAACAAGGAAAGTGACGTTCTTAAGAGTTGGGAAGAAAGTGGCGTAGACCTCATGATCGTTCTCGCCTTTGCACAATTCCTCGGCGAGCGACTGCTTAAACTTCCTTCTCGAGGTTGCTTTAACATTCACACCTCGCTACTCCCGAAGTACCGCGGAGCCGCTCCTATTCAATACGCACTTTGGAATGGAGACCAGGAAACGGGCGTCACGATTCAAAGGATGGTGAAGAAGATGGATGCGGGCGATGTCGTTCACGCCAAACCCATCGTGGTGACAAAAAATGAAACAGGCGGACAGCTCACAACACGACTTAAATTTCAGGCAGCTCTCTCTTGTAATGATTTCATCGAGGACCTACTCGCCAATAAAATCGTTGCGCGTCCCCAGGATGAAAGCAAGGTCAGTTTTGCTCCTACGCTAAAGAAAGCCGATGGCTTTTTAGACTTCGCCAATCAAACGGTTAAGCAGATTACTTGCCGCCTGCATGCCATGGATCCATGGCCTGGGACCTACTGTTTCCTTGGTGGCAAGCGCCTCAAAGTTTTGAACACAGAACCTTTTCAAGCAAGTGCCAAGCCTGGTGAAGTGAAGAACCATATGAATGCCTTGATCGTAGGCTGTCTTGATGGCGCACTTCGCCTCTGTGTGATTCAGCTAGAGGGAAAGAAGTCCGGAAGTGATACCGAGCTTTTGAACGGATGGCGCGGTGATCTTGTTTTATCTGCACCACCGAAGGAAGAAGTATGACTGTTATTATTGCCCCAAGCCTGCTCTCGGCGGACTTCCTCGAACTCAAAACCGACTTACAGCGTTTTGAGGGTGAAAAAGATTTATGGCTTCATCTTGATATTATGGATGGCCACTTTGTACCCAATTTAACTTTTGGGCCGACAGTTCTCAAAAGCATTAAGAATGTTTGCAAGCATCCTCTCGATGCTCATTTCATGGTGACTAATCCAGACGAGCATCTTGAATGGTTCAAAGACGTTGGTTTACATAATTTTACTTTTCACTGGGAAGCTGTCACTCACCACGATCGCTTTATCCAAAAAGCGAAGACGCTCTATAAGTCTGTCGGCATCTCACTTAATCCGTCGACTCCAGTTTCTTCCATCGCACCCTATTTGCTCAAAAAAGTTGATCTCATCTTGTTGATGTCAGTGAACCCTGGCTTCGGTGGACAGTCGTTTATCCCTGAAGTCGCCGACAAGATCATTGAGCTGCAAAAAATGAAAATTCAGCATGGGCTGACTTTCCAAATCCAAATCGATGGCGGTGTTACCGACAAGAACGCCCAGGCGCTGATCGCCGCCGGAGCAACGAATCTCGTGGCAGGATCATTTGTTTTCAGTGAACCTCAGAAAAATTACGGCGCTCGCATAGCGCAACTTCGCTAGGACACCATGAAGCAGTTCGAACTCAACGGAAAAAATCTTAGCCTGCATGATCTCGTGCTCATTGCTCGCAGCAAGCCCTCCGACGTTAAGGTAAGCATTTGTCCCAAGGCATGGGAAAGGATGCAGCTATCACGTCAGGTCGTTCTCGATATCGTCAAAAAGGGAAAACCCGTTTACGGTATCAACACCGGCTTTGGTGCTCTCGCTTCAAAGCAGATTGCTGACAAGGACCTCGGCCAACTTCAGTACAACCTCATACGCTCTCATTGCACGGGCGTCGGTTCCCCCTTCAGCCGTGAAGTCACACGTGCGATTATTTTGTCCCGGGCGAACTGTCTCATCCAGGGCTTCAGCGGTGTTACGCCCGAAACAGTGAAGCTCCTGCTAGAAATGCTTAACCACGGAATCAATCCGGTTATTCCCGAGAAAGGATCCGTGGGGGCTTCCGGTGATCTCGCCCCTCTTTCACATGTTGCACTCGCGTTGATTGGTGAAGGTGATGTTGAGTTTCAAGGGAAAATCGTTCGCTCTGACTTTGCTTTCCACCAAGTAGGGCTTGTTCCTGCCGTGCTTGGCCCGAAGGACGGACTAGCACTCATCAACGGCACATCTGTGATGCTTGCCTTGGGAGCCATCGCCGTGGTTGATACGGAAAGAATCATGAAACAAGCTGACATTATCAGCTGCCTTACGCTTGATGCTGTTCGCGGAACACCCTCGGCTTTTGATGTGCGCATCTCGCAGCTTAAGCCCCAGATCGGTCAAGTCGACGTGAGTGCAAATCTGCTCAAGATTATTGCCGGTTCGGAGATCATTCACTCCCATCCCGAAGACGGGAAAGTGCAAGACCCCTACTCGCTCCGTTGCATTCCTCAGGTTCACGGCGCCTGTCGCCAGACACTTCGCCACGCCGTTGAGGTACTCGATTGCGAGCTGAACTCTGTTACAGATAATCCACTGGTTTTTCCTGACACCGGTGAGGTCGTAAGTGGAGGAAATTTCCACGGTGAAGCCTTGGCACTTTGCATGGACTATCTCGCCATGGGCGTTTCCGAGATCGGCAACATCGCTGAGCGCCGTGTAGAAAAAATGATGAATCCACATTTCTCTGACCTACCAGCGTTCTTAACTAAGAACTCCGGTCTTAACTCAGGCCTGATGATTGCTCACGTCACCATGGCGGCCCTTGCGTCTGAGAACAAGGGTCTTTGCCATCCGGCAAGTATCGATTCGATTCCCACATCGACCGACAAAGAAGACCACGTTTCGATGGGTGTTACCGCCGGTAGAAAATTACTCGAAGTCATCAAGAACGTTCAACACTGTTTAGCCATCGAACTTTTGTGTAACACACAAGGTGTCGAGTTTCTTCGCCCGCTCAAAACATCCCCCGCACTCGAGCGCGTTATAACGCTCGTACGCAAGCACGTCGCACCCATCGAAGAAGACCGCGTTTTCCACAAAGATATCGAATGGCTTTATCGTCTTGTTCAAACCGGCGAAATTATCGCCGAAGCTGAACAAGTGACTGGCCCACTGAAATAAGGAATTTTATGCATATCCCACTCCCGCCCACGGGCGACAAACTCACCTGTAAGGGCTGGCACCAAGAAGCCGCCTTACGGTGCATGCTGAACAATCTGCATCCTGAAGTCGCAGAAGATCGCGACAATCTCGTCGTCTACGGTGGAAACGGTAAAGCAGCCCGTAACCCCAAAGCACTCGCCGACTTGATTCATACTCTGCAAAATCTCGAGAACGATGAAACTCTTATCGTTCAGTCTGGAAAGCCTGTCGCTGTTTTTCCTTCTAATCCACAAGGTCCTCGCGTTTTGATCGCCAACTCTAATCTTGTTCCCAAATGGGCCACATGGGATCACTTCAACAAGCTCGATGCTGAAGGTCTTATGATGTATGGCCAGATGACGGCCGGCTCTTGGATCTATATCGGTTCACAGGGCATCATCCAGGGAACTTACGAAACATTCATGGCCGCTGCTCGCAAGCACTACGGTGCCAATGCCAGTCTCAAGGGAAAACTCGTTCTTACGGGTGGTGTCGGCGGTATGGGTGGAGCTCAACCCCTCGCCGTTAAGATGGCCGAAGGTGTTTGCATTTGCTGCGATGTGGACCCGACTCGTATCGAAAAACGTCTCAAGATTAAGTACGTGGATGTTCACGCCAAGACATTTGACGAAGGAATCAGACTAGCACTCGAGGCCAAAGCGACGGGAGAGGCCATCTCTATCGCAGTCACTGGCAACGCAGTCGACTTCTTCGAGTACTCGCTCGACAAGGGGATCATTCCTGATCTCGTCACGGACCAAACCTCAGCGCACGACCCTTTGAATGGTTATGTTCCTGGTGGAATGACATTGAGTGAGGCCGCCGATTTACGCAAATCAAACCCAAAAAAATACACCGAGCTCTCGTACGCAACGATGGCGCATCAAGTAAGCATCATGGTGGCGTTTATGAAAAAGGGCGCGCACGTGTTTGATTACGGGAACAACTTACGCGAGGGCGCACGTATCGGCGGCTGTAAAGAAGCGTTCGCGTTCCCGGGTTTTGTGCCCGCCTACATTCGCCCGCTGTTTTGCGAAGGCTCAGGACCTTTTCGCTGGGTCGCTCTCTCTGGCGATCCAGAAGATATTCGCGTTACTGACAGAGCACTGATGGAGCTTTTCCCTGACAATAAGCCGATGGTGAATTGGCTGGAGAAAGCTGGAAAGATGATTTCTTTCCAGGGACTCCCCTCTCGAATTTGTTGGCTGAAGTACGGAGATCGCGAGAAAGCAGCCTTGCTCTTTAATAAACTTGTTCGTGAGAAAAAGCTAAAAGCCCCCATCGTTATTGGCCGTGATCACCTTGATTGTGGGTCGGTAGCTTCACCAAACCGCGAAACTGAATCAATGAAAGATGGGTCGGACGCTGTCTCCGATTGGCCGCTTCTCAATGCCATGATCAATATCAACAACGGGGCTTCGTGGATTTCACTCCATCACGGCGGTGGTGTTGGTATGGGCTACTCTCAACACTCAGGAATGGTGATCTTGTGCGACGGCACCGCTGAGATGGATGTTCGGCTTTCACGTGTTCTTAATTCGGACTCTGGCATGGGTATTGTGCGTCACGCTGATGCTGGGTATGAAATTGCCCTGGATGTCGCGAAGCAACCAACCACCAGGATTAAGTTTCCATCGTTATGATGAAGTTCTTGGCTTTTTTTATTCTAGCCGCTTGTTCGTCGAATGCCTTTCGCTTACCAACGCCTTTGCCAAAAGCAACCGATGAATTCTGTGCGCCTCACTACGCGAAAGCCTTTGCCAAGCTTCCGAAAAGTCGGCGCCCCAACATTTCGAAGTATAACTACCAGGCGCTCAACGATGGCCTCTCTGCAAGAGCAACCCAGTGCTATCAAGACTACATCGAAACGAATCTTGATAGGCACCAAGGCCGTGTCGCTTGCGTGAGTTTTATCATGAATCAAGACGGTATAAATCAGATTGAGTTTGCTGACGTTGGCGTTTTCAATCCACCCCAACCCATCAAAGACTGCACCATTGCGTATCTCAAATCCGCCAAGTCCAACATCAAAGGGCAGGATAGCGTATTTGTTGAGCAGACCATGGTGTTCTTCACAAGGGCTTCTCCATGAAATTAATAGTTATGCTTCTAGTCCTCGGAGGCTGCGCACACAAAGACATGAGCATCTCCAAGGCTATGAAGATGTGTCGTAAAATTATGGGGCCTCCCCAGGAACTTCCCAGGCCCATCCCTAAAGATCTCGCCGCTGCTCAAAAAGACGTTCTTGGAATTATCGGCGACTGCTATCGTGAACACGTCGAACGCACCCGTGACCCCCGCGATTACGTTACCTGTGCCCTGGCTACCTATGAACCCACAGGCCGACCTAAGATCACCATTCAAAGCACCGAAGAACTCATTCTTCCTGAGATTGTTGTCCAATGTGTGAATCAGAAATTTTCGAAACTAAAAAAATGGCCAAAAGTGAAGAGGACTCAAAGACTAGAATTTGTCTTTCATCACATCGCCGTGACGAAGGGATAGCATGAAGGTTTATCGGCACCTCTCTCAGATCGTTACGTTGAAGAGTGCTTTCGATAAAGACGGACGACATCTCGTTCCCACAGACCTCTCACTTATTCAAAATGGCGCCATTGCTTTTGATGACAACAAGATCTTATGGGTAGGCGAAGACCAGGATCTTCCACACGAATACCAAGCGCTCAAATCATTTCATGGAGCTGGATTTGTCCTAACCCCCGGTCTCGTCGACTCACACACCCATCTTGTTTTTGCTGGTAACCGCGCACGAGAGTACAGTGATCGCCTTAACGGTGCCGATTACCAGGCCATCGCTCAAAAAGGAGGCGGCATTCTCCACACCATGACAAAAACTTTAGCGGCGAGCGAAGAGGAACTTTTTGTCCTCGGTGTTGAGCGTCTTGAGCGCATGCTCTCCTACGGCATCAAAACGATAGAACTCAAATCAGGTTATGCTTTGACTCGTGAAGGTGAATTGCGGCTACTGCAAGTCGCAGCTCGCCTCAAGAAGCACTTCATAAAAAAACTCACACTCGTCTCAACTTACATGGGCGCACACGCAGTGCCCGCCAGTTACAAGTCTTCAGAAGATTTTGTGACTCAGGTTGTGCTGCCTACGATGCAAGAAGGTCATGCCCAGGGACTCATCGACTGTGTGGACGTTTTTCACGAGCAAGGATACTTCTCGACTCAGGATGTGGAACGGATTTTTGCTACTGCTCATTCACTAGGTCTCGCTTTAAAAATTCACGCCGACGAATTTCAAGACAACCACGGTGCAGCCTTGGCAGCTACGCACGGTGCGCTTAGTGCGGATCATCTCCTCAAGACCAGTACAGCGGGTATTAGTGCCCTGGCACAGTCTCCAACTGTCGCGACCCTCCTTCCAGGCACAGCTTTTTTCTTAGGCAAAGAACTTCCGCGCGCTCGCGCGATGCTGGATGCGGGCTGCAAAGTTGCCATCGCCAGTGATTACAATCCCGGCTCATCACATGTTGATAACCTGCTATTGGTGGCTTCGATTGCGGCCCCATCGCTGAAGTTGAATCAGGCCGAGCTTTGGAGCGCAATGACACTGAATGCAGCCGCAGCTCTTGGACTTAAGGATCGCGGTGCTTTGGCCAAGGGCCTGGTTCCCTCTTTTTCACTTTTTAAGGCCAATGACCTTTCCGAAATCACGTATAATTGGGGGGTTAGCCTCTCCCAGCCCTTGCCTTAAGCCCTTACCTTTTTACAGACCAACGGTGTCCTCGGCCTGAGGACCGCTAGAATGGGTCATGCGGAATTTCTTAATTCTCACCACCCTTCTGCTTTCATCACTGGCCCACGCTAGTCGTATCAATGAAGTTCGCAAACTTCTTGAAAGCAGCGTGTACGCCTGTCCGGATCGTATCTGGAAGGGCGTAGACTGGCGAGCCGCACGGATCACGTTGGTATCTCCCAGTACCGGCACAGGCATGACCCTTCAACACGGCCAAGTTGAAGTGCTGAATGAAGAAGCCAGTAAGGGATTCACGAGCGGCTACAAAATTGAAAATCGCGGAGTGATCGTGAACGTGGACTACGCCCAGTCAGCTCAAGATGCCTTTGCCTTGCTCGTACACGAAGGATTTCACGCTTTTGGCCAATACGATTTTCAACAATCGACTGAGGGCCGCACAGAAATTTATCCAGCGAAATACGAACCACGTCTCGAGCGCGAAGAACTCACTCGCGCCCTGATCTCGCATTTTCGTGGTGAGGCGGGCGGGCTTGAAAGAGCAGCCGCGTGGCACCGTCGTCATGCCTCTCACAAAGAACCGCTGGGCAGTGATGTTATTGAAGGATCTGCCGAGTATGTTGAAAAGGTAGCCACCGTTATTGCGAAGCTGGGCTGCGAGGTCTCTGAAAAAGTCCTGGTCGACCAAGTGGTGGAAAGTATCGCCGAGCAAGGTGGCGCATTTGATAAAGAATATGAGCACTATCGTATTGGTGCTCTCGGCTTCTTGTTGGCACGCCCAGAAATGCAAAAGATCCTCTCGCAGGTAGAAGATGATCTGTTACCTCTCGATGTTCTCTTCAAGCAAGTGAAAGCCGCCGATGACATCAGCGCTGACTCTCTCCTGGATCACGCAGCAGAGATGACTGTGAGCATGGCCAATCGCCAGTCTGAAGACGTCATGAATCCAATCAAAGAACACATTGCGGCAGGAAAAACTCTCGTTTTTGTTCCTTACAAAGGACTGCGCGGTTCGTTCGTTCATCGTGGCTCATTCAAGAGTGATGAGACGACCTATTTCCAAAACCTCGAGCTCGAAACGTCGGCAGGTAAGATTGAGGGGCACGGCTTCAGTGCTAAGGCATGCGGGGATCAACAAGGATTCATGGTTGTAACCGAGCAAGAGATTGGATCGACGCAGCTATCAGAGAAGCATCTCTCCTCAAACGTTACTTGCCTTTAAGGGCACCATCAACTTTGGCGACAAAGTCCTTTCCCATAAAATCGAGATTCTTGTTTGAGATATGAATGATCTTTCCGTTCACGTACACCAAAGAAAATGGATACGTCGTTACCAGGAACTTATCACTCACGACCGACTTCGGGTCGATCACGTGATAAAAGTCGAGATGGTATTTTTTCTTGGTTTTTTCAACAGCAAGAGCAGCATCTTCTTCGTCGCCATTGATGCCCACGACCGTCGCTTTTTCACCGTATTTTTTTTGGAATTCCACTAAAGAAGGGAATTCTTTGAGACACGGCAAACACCAGCTCGCCCAAAAATTGACCACAACGATCGGTGACTTCAGAGTCTTAAACTCAAGCACTTTTTCATCGAGAGTCGTGAGCTTCGTTTCCTTAAAGAGGTTTTCAAAGAGCTGATCTTTCTCTTTGCTTTCGCTTACTTGCTGAGCATTAAGATGAAAGACATCCCAGCCGATTTGGGCCGAAAGGAAGCCACAAAAGCCCATAATCAAGATAATTGGTGGAAGAAACTTCTTCATAGATATCAACCTCGGCGTTTATCATAATAACAGTGTCGGAGGTTGACCATGGATACGGGGAAAATCGTTCCCGCAAAAGTGAAAAAGAAGAGCAATGAAGCTGGCCAGTCGCTGGTTGAGTTTGCTTTGCTGCTCCTCGTGATCGTGTTGTTATCTTTCGGATTTATTGCCGTATCTAATAGAAATCTCGGCCGACTCTGGGAAGCTTATGTGCGCTTGATCGTTGATGACCCCACGCAAAATGGCGCGATCACCATTCCGAATTAAGCTCTTTCTATCTATTTTCTACGAATTTAAGGACTCATTATGGGCCAGTATGTACTCGCGATCGACCAAGGAACCACCGGCACAACTGCTTTGCTGATAGATGCCCAATCACTTGAGATCGTCGCAGAAGGTTCGCAAGATTACCCACAAATCTATCCTAAGCCTGGATGGGTCGAACATGACCTCAACGAAATCTGGCGCACCGTCGGTTTCACTGTGGGAGAAGCACTTAAAAAAGCCAAAGCGAAGACCAGC
>JAIXOY010000195.1 GCA_027486525.1 Pseudomonadota bacterium | reverse complement strand
CCAGATGAAGCGTTACCGCGTTCCTCGTCTCGCGTTCCTCAACAAGATGGACCGCATGGGCGCCAACGCTTTCAACGGTGTTAAAGCACTGCGCGAAAAACTGAACCACAACGCAGTTCTCATGCAAGTACCTATCGGTTCTGAAGAGAACTTCGTGGGTATGGTTGACCTGATCACCATGAAGGCTTACTTCTTCGACGGCGAGAACGGCGAAAAAGTACGCGAAGAAGCCATCCCGGCCGATATGCAAGAAACAGCGAAGAGCTACCGCGAAGGTCTCTTGGACACCATCTCTGCCTTCGACGACGCGATGATGGAAGATCTTCTCGAAGGCCGTGAGCCAACTGAAGAAACTATCCACCGTGTAATCAAAGAAGCGACTCAGTCGTTGAAATTGACTCCAGTATTCATGGGTTCAGCTTTCAAAAACAAAGGTGTGCAACTTCTCTTGAACGCTGTTGCTCGCTACCTCCCGTCTCCGTTGACTGCTGAAGCGCCAAAAGCGATCGACAGCAAGACCGGCGAGAAAGTGAACCTCTCTCCAGATTCGGAGAAGGGCCTCGTATGTATGGCGTTCAAGATCACTGACGAACAGTTCGGTCAGTTGACTTACACTCGTATCTACCAAGGGACATTGACCAAGGGTGATACGCTCTTGAACACACGTACGAAGAAGCGCGTTCGCGTAGGACGAATCGTGCGCATGAACTCAAACGACCGTGAGAACATCGACTACGCTTGCGCGGGCGATATCATCGCGATGATCGGCGTTGACTGTGCTTCGGGTGATACGTTCGTTAACGACAGCGGAGAGCTGGATCACTTGTCATGTGAAGGGATGCATATTCCTATTCCAGTTATCGAGCTTTCAATCAAAGCTAAAGATAAAGAGCAACAAGCGAAGATGGGCAAAGGCCTTCAGCGCTTCCTCAAAGAAGACCCGACGTTCCACGTCTTCACTGACGAAGAGTCAGGCGAAACACGTATCGCCGGCATGGGGGAGTTGCACCTCGAAATTTACACTGAACGTTTGAAGCGCGAATACAAAGCGGAAGTAGAAGTGGGTGCTCCTCAAGTTAACTACCGCGAAACAATCCGCGGCGAAGCGAACTTCGAATACACCCACAAGAAGCAAACCGGTGGTTCAGGTCAGTTCGCAAAAGTTGCGGGCAAGATCAAGCCATTGGCCGACGATCGTAAAGAGCGCGAAGACCAAGTCTACCGCTTCACGAACGAAATTAAGGGCGGTGTTATCCCGAACGAATTCATTCCTTCGTGTGACAAAGGCTTCAACGACGTTATGAACAAAGGTCCTTTGGCGGCGTTCCCAGTGATCGGCGTAGAAGCGGTCTTGCAAGACGGTCAGTACCACGACGTTGACTCATCTGATATGGCGTTCCGTATTGCTGCTCGTATGGCAATGCGTGATGCGATCAAGAAAGCTCAGCCAGTATTGCTCGAGCCGATCATGAAAGTTGAAGTAGAAAGCCCACAAGAATTCCAAGGTTTCGTCATCGGTGACTTGTCTTCACGTCGCGGTGTGATCCTCGGTTCTGAAACGTCTGAAGGCGGCGACGCGGTTATCAACGCTCACGTTCCTCTTTCTGAAATGTTCGGCTACTCGACAACGTTGCGTTCAGGTACAGCTGGTAAAGCGGGCTACTCTATGGAGTTCGCGAAGTACGAGCCATGCCCTTCACACGTCCAAGAGAAAGTGATGAACGATCGTAAAGAAAAATTGAACGAGCGTGCTGACTAATTAGTTCTAAAGATACTATTTGAGGGGACCAGGGAAACCTGGTCCCTTTTTTTTGAGATCAGTTCAATGAAGTATGAGTCGAGCCATTTACAAGTTTTGATCGCGCTCTCCCAGAGTGACAGTATCTCAAAGGCCGCTGAGTCTTTGGGGGTGACGCAATCTGCGGTTTCCCAGGCGCTCAAAACATTGGAAGGCAAAGTCGGTTTCCCACTGCTCGCTCGCCAAGGGAAGAGTGCCACACTGACTGAAGGTGGCCGCAAACTCGCCAAAGTTGCGAAGCAGTACTTAAAGCGCATTGACGACACCATCGACCAAATTCATCAAGACGCCCAAGAAGTGCGCGGCACTTTGCACGTCGGCACTCTCGCGGGTCTGGGCAAGAGCTGGATCACCAGCCGGATCATCGATTATCTTAATGAGCACGAAGATCTTGAAGTGAAAGTCAGCATGGATTTTCCCGAGAATCTTATCCGCCGTTTCGAGCGCGGTGATATCGATTGTTTAATCGTGCCTGATTACCAAGTCCCGGCCTGGGCCGAGAAATGGGTTTTACACGAAGAGCACACCGTCCTCGTGTTCCCGGATTCAAAAGAGTTTAAGATCACCGATAAGTCGGACTTGAAAGATATTTTGCAGTATCCGGTGATCATGTTCGAAGAGAACGATCCGTTGTTCTTCCGCTGGTGCCGCGAGCACTACGGTGCTCTGCCACGCCAAGTGCGCAGTCGCCTGGTGGTAAACTCCTTCGGTAAAATTCTACAAGGTGTGTGCGACGGACTCGGCATGGCCGTGGTTCCGACCCACGTTTTAAATCGCTCGTTCTTCAAAGACAAAATCAAAACCCTCAAGGGCAGCGAAGTGTTTAACAACACCATCTGCTTTGCCACTCGCGTGGAAGAAGCCGAAGGCCTCAAGATGAAGGGCCTCTACCAGCATCTTCTGAGCACTAGTAAGAGCTTCGGTAAGAAATGACCTTCCTTGCTCGACTTCCCGAACTCCTTCCTGCTCCCATTCAAGATTTTCTCAAGCTCTCCCTTCATTTGGGTTTTACTCCTGTGCTCGTGGGTGGCGCTGTTCGTGACCTTGCTAACGGAAGCGAAGAGATTCTCGATTGGGATTTTGAGGTTCATCACACGGAAGGCAGCGAGACTCGTTGGCAGGCGCTTTTGAGTGCTTTGCGCACAGGACATCAGCTGACTCCTCAATCACATCATGTGGTGAAGGCCCTCCACCCTGCGACTCGTATTGAGTGGCAGTTTGCTCCACCTCGTATTGAAATCTACCCCCAGCGTGACGCCTACGGACATGGCGACTTTGAAACCAAAGTGGCGTGGAAGCTCCCGTTTGCGGAAGCAGTGAATCGCCGTGATTTTACGTTGAATGCCATGGGCGCAAGCTGGGATGGCCGTGCTTGGACTTTGCTCGATCCGCTCAATGGACTCGCGCATCTCAAAGCTGGGGAGCTTCATCCTTGCGACGTCGAACATTTTCGTAAGGATCCTGTGCGCTTCTTGCGTGCTCATCGATTCGCTCTCAAATACGGTTGGAAATTCTCTCCGGTTTTGAAGGAAGCCCTCGAGCATATGGACTTAGGATTTCTGAGCGCTCACTACATGAGTGAGGAATCGCGTAAGTCCGGGGCACCCTTTTTGTTCTGGAATCATCTGCAATCACAACAAAGTCTGCCCACCAAGTTTCAGGGCGGGATTTTGCATCCTGCTCAACTCGAAGAAACTTACTCTCGTCACTTGGGTGCCTTCGGCCATTCCAATGCTATGCTCGCCGCGGTTTTTGCTGCCGGTGAGGGGTGGCATTTGTTATTGCCGCTCGCGGGTAAAGGCGAGAGTGAAACCACCGTCTGGCGTTTGCGTCGGGATCATATCCTGAGCCTCTCCGGCAAAGTGGTCGAAGACTTCATCAAAATCGATGAGGAGCTTTTTCGCCAAGAAAGTTTCGCCACACTTTGCCAACTGGTGCGTCCACCGTTGGCGTGGTTTCAGTTCGCTTGGGCGAAAGAAGTTCTCACCGAGCACGGTCTTTTGTGGATCACCGAAAAGCCGTGGGATGACAAAATTGATGTGAGAAGTTTTCCGCCGCAAGAGCGCGGCGCTCGTAAGGTGATGGCGTGGGTTCGAGCGTGATTCGCGCTTATCAAGCTCATGACTACCAACAGGTCGCAGAAGTTTTTTGGGAAACCACCACACGGGTACAATTTGCTAGCGAGACTGAACGCCAGCAATTTCAAAACCAATACCTCGATGACTATCTCGGCCAAGTGGCTTTTGTGGCCGTGGAAGGTGAGCAGGTTTTGGGTTACATCATCGCTCAGCTTGATACCTTGAAAACCGAAGCGACCTGGGCCCCACATCTCGCCATTTTTCGGGAAGACTACGCTAGCTATCCCGCTCATCTGCATATCAATTGCCGCGAAGCGTCGCAAGGTAAAGGACTAGGTGGCCAACTGTTGGCCGCTCTCGAGAACGATTTGCTTGCTCGTGGTGTGAAAGGTTTGCATCTCATCACCGCCGCCGATGCTCGTAACGTGAATTTTTATAAGAAATACGGCTATTTGCAAGTTGCGCTGAAGCCTTGGAAAAGCACTGATCTCATCATGCTCGGTAAGATTCTTTAAGGACGCCAAGTTTGACACTAAATGTCGAAACTCGCTATTCTGAACCTGAAAATAACACTAGAGAATCCTATGACTAAAAAGCATTTTTGTTTTTTTGTGATCCTGTCATTACTTGTTTCGACGGCTTTTGCTCAGCCCACCATCATCACGCCGACGGCGAGAGTGAATCAGCGACTGGCGTTTAGCGATGACATGAACTGGTCCAACATGGAGTTGGCGCTCACTCGTCAGATCGAAAGCTTCGCCGCACGGGCAAGCCTCAATCGTAAAATTAAATACGGCAGCGATGTGTACACCATGGCCGACATCAAAGCCTCGGCTGAGTTGTTTCTTGATTGCGGCGTGAAGTACAAGGCTTGT
>JAIXOY010000039.1 GCA_027486525.1 Pseudomonadota bacterium | reverse complement strand
GCCATAGGATGTCCGACACAAAGGAACTTGATTTAAAATAGCGGCACCATCCACCAACCATCCGATGGTGCCGATGTCGGCCCACGTGAGAGTCGGATAGTTAAAAATGCTCGAGTACTTCGCCTTCCCCGAATGGAGATCATCGATGGATTGCTCCCGGCTCATGCCCAAGGTTTCCATGGCGCTATAGAGATACAATCCGTGACCCGCTTCGTCTTGCACTTTTGCTAGCAACGTCGCCTTACGACGCAGCGTCGGCGCACGCGTGATCCAGTTCGCCTCGGGGAGCATGCCCACATACTCCGAATGCGCATGCTGTGAAATCTGGCGAATCAGTGTTTTCCGATAAGCGTCCGGCATCCAGTCTTTAGGCTCGATGCGAACATCGTCGTCGATTTTTTTGTCAAAAATTTCTTGGTCTGTCATAAGCCGTCCTTACTTGATGTCAAAGTTCACGCGAACATCGGCCGTGCGCGGATGAGCCTGACAGGTCAACACAAAACCTGCCTTCAGTTCATCCGGTGCCAAGGAATAGTTTACATCCATCTCGACACTGCCGACTTCGACCTTGGCCCGACAAGTGGCACACACACCACCTTTACAAGCAAAGGGCAAATCCACACCGTGTTTTAAAGCGGCGTCTAAGATGTTTTCACCTTGCTGACCGAGCTCAAACACGGTCTCGACGCCGTCGAGCTTGAGCGTGATGCGGCTCTTGATTCCGGTATCTTCTGTGGTTTTTGCGGCCTGCTGTTGTTTTTTAAGCTGGGCGGTATTGCTAAAGAAAAGCTCGAAGTGAATCTTTTCTAGCGGAACACCATTTTCTAGCAAGACGTCTTTTACCCCAAGGATCATGTCTTCGGGACCGCACAGGAAACATTCATCGATGGATTCAGCAGGAACGATCTTCTCCAGCAGGTACTGCGCTTTCTTGCCATCAATTCGACCGCTCAAGAATTCGGCTTCCGCGCGTTCCCGGCTGAGGACATGGTACACACTTAAGCGCTGGAGGTTTCTATTCTTCAAGGCTTCGATCTCATTTTTAAAAATGATCGTGCCCTTGGTTTTATTCCCGTACACCAAGGTCACTTGGCTTTCGGGTTCCGCGGCTAGAATACTTTTGGTGATCGACAAGATAGGCGTGATGCCAGAACCCGCGGCAAAGAAGAGATAGTGCTTACCTTTCTTCGCATCAAGCTGAGTGAAGAAACGACCTTGCGGGGGCATGGTCTCGAGCTCATCACCTGCTTTGAGCACGTCGTTGGCATAGCTTGAAAAGACTCCACCCTCTAGCTTCTTAATGGCCACTCGCAATTCGCGATCCAGCGGACTGGTGCAAATCGAGTAGGAGCGGCGAACGTCCGTCGACCCTGGCAGTTTAAACGTGAGGTACTGCCCCTGCGTGAATTCAAACTTCGCCTGGTGCTCACTCGGAACAATAAGGGCAACAGAAACACACTCCGGCGTTTCACGCCGAACTTCTTTTACGCGAAGTTTGTAAAACTGAGTCGACATCTATTGACCCAGGAAAAGTGGAAAAAAACAGGCGAGAAAAACTGCGAGTTTCATAGACTAAAAGCATGGCAAAATCGCCTAGCTAAGCCTAGAGAGAAAGTCCGATGCGCAGTGCGTGAGTCTTCTCTTTATAAGTTAATTGGCTCTCTCCGTAGCCCGTAAAGTATTGGAGGAAAGCATGCGGTGCACTCTTTCCGGAAAACACCTTAAACCGCATCCCCACTTCGAGATTTCCCATGGTGAAGCGTCCGCCCTCCCTACCACCCGGTCGCACTGCCACATACATCTCGTCGTAGCTCAAAATGTTGCGAAAAAAATCGCGCGTGGCCAACTCGAACTCATACCAACCAGTGTAGTCCCGCGCGTCCTTGTTTTCCTTATCGGTGCCGAACAAGGAAAACGCTTTCACCGAAAGAAAAATATTTCCATCACCTAGGGCCAGCTTAAATGGAAGATAGGCGTATACGGTATTCCAGGAACGAGACTTCAGGTCCTCTCCTCCGTTGGACTGGTGTTCGGCGCCGATGTCGACTCCGCGCCAGATACCGCTACCTTCGCTGGTGATGCGGTAGAAGTATTCTGGATTAAAATTCACGTCCGTCACTGGCGATGAGCTTTCGGTGAAAAGTTCCCAAATTAAGCGCTGCGAGTATCCCAGATAGTGGCCCGAGCCTTGTTTCACCGGGAGTTTGATACTGAACTGCGCCTTGGTGTTCGGCTCACCGGAGATGAAATAATTTCGTTTGTGGCGTTCAATCTCAACGAAGGTGCGTTGATCATCAACCTCATGGCCAACACGATCAGGACCGGCAAAGGC
Source organism: Pseudomonadota bacterium (assembly GCA_027486525.1). Taxonomy (GTDB): domain Bacteria; phylum Bdellovibrionota; class Bacteriovoracia; order Bacteriovoracales; family Bacteriovoracaceae; genus UBA6144. The sequence goes on along the minus strand of JAIXOY010000039.1, from coordinate 5,150 downwards.
TGAAGTTAGAAATAGGAATGAAAAGACGGCGAGGGTGATATTCACCCTCCGATCTTAGAGGCCCTTCACTAGCTTTGACAAACGCTTAGGCAGTAGCTGCCCCTTAATGATGAGCGCAGTCATTTCCTGCAACGAGCGGTTATCGATCTCTGCGCCCCAGTCAGTGAGGACCTGTGCAAAACGGATGGTCTCGTGCACCAACAAGATCTGCTGTGATTGAACTGAAAGCAAATTCCAGAATGAACGAGACACTTGCACGGTTCCATCTTTGGTTGTCAGAAGCACGGCGCGAGCCGTTCCTGAGACGCATCTTTCACGAATCTGCAGAGTGTCGGCTTCATAAGCGCGACCGAAGTGTCCTTCGATGGCCTTCACTTCGAATAACTTCGGAAATAATTCCAGGAGTGCGCTCGAAAGCTCCGGGTTAACTTCCGCGTAAGCACGCAAAGATTTAAGAGCGAGAAGACCGGCCTTTGTTTGAGCCAGATCCACGATCTCAGATTTCAAAATGGGAGCCGCCGTCGATTGCTCAGTTTGAGGGAAACTGTACTGCGCTTCCTCGAGTGATATGAAGCGACGATAGGTTGAGTCCAAGCAGATGTTACCACCGGATCCATCTTGCCCACCGGCCAGTGCCAACTGCGACATCAGGACAAATGAAAGCGTGAGAAGAGTTTTCATGATTCCGCTCCTTGCGTTAGCGGGAAGAAGGAAATGGTCAATTGGTACACTTCATCGAGCTGGCCCTGAGATTGGAAGTGGTCACCCAACTCACGACGCATCTTATGAATCTTTTCTTTGAACTCCGGAAGTCTTGCCACGGGAATCGCAACCGTAAGTGAAGAGTGATCCCGCCGATCCACCGAAACTTCTTCGATGGCGGTCAGACTCTTCTCGAGCAAGCTCTTCTGCAACTGGCGACGGGCCTCGTTGGTTCGTGAAGTCGATGCCCACGTATTATTCGGCTTCAGAAGTTTCCACTCATTTTCCTCGCGGCTGATCATGCCGAGATCTTCTAAGCGAGTGAGGGCTTCGCGGACCACCTCAATGTGGAGACCGAGTCGCTGCGAAACGTAGTCTTCGTCGGGCACGAAGCTCGCGAGCTTCATCAATTCGAGTATGGCGAAGTGGTGCCAGCCCTTGATGAACGAGAACGCCTCGTCTTCCATCGCTTCGAACTGCCCGGCGCGCTCGCTGGATTTCTGCATGACCTTGGCCACCAGGGCCGGCTCCGCTCCGAGCACTTCTAGAATCTTCTTGGTCGTCACTGGTGAGACGCGACGCTTGCCTTGCAGCACTTTCGTGAGCAGCGATTGATCAAGGTCAATGTGGCGGGCGAAAGCCCGCATCGAGTAAGCAGGATTCTTTTGGAGTCTTTCGCTCAACTCGCGATGCAAGAAGCGAAGGAACTCATCCTTGGCGAGAGTTCCTGCGAGATTTTTTGTGGCGGCCTTGGGGCTTCTTGTTATTTCTGTGCTCATAGTGAGCAATTTGTAGCATACCCATAGAAATAGCCAAGAACTTTGTCCTCACGATGAGGACACTCATTAATTCTAAGCAGTTAAGCAAAGAAAACTGTGAACTATTTACTGCTATCTGTGAAGGCCCACGGCCTTATAGACTCGATCGAGCGTGACGGCCGCGCGTGCTTGCGCGCGGTCAGCACCTACTTTCATCAGCTCATCTAGATGGTCTTTGTTTTTCATCAAGTCGTCATACTTCGCTTTCACGGGCGCCAGTGTTTGCACCGTGAGTTCGGCCAGATCCACTTTCAAATGGCCATACATCTTCCCGACGTAGTCCTGCTCAATCTGTTGGATCGATTTGCCACTCAGAACGGAGTAGATCGTCATGAGGTTCGAGAGCCCGGCCTTGTTTTCGGCGTCGAACTTGATCTCGGTGCCTGAATCAGTTGCTGCCGATTTGATTTTTTTCTCGATCTTCTTCGCGTCGTCGATGATGGACACAAAATTTTTGTCGTTCTCATCGGACTTCGACATCTTCTTCGTCGGGTCTTGCAGCGACATGATCCGCGCGCCCATCTTCCCGATGTACGCATCTGGCATTTTCAAAATGCCTTCCGAGTATTTGTTGTCGAAAAAGCCGACGATGTCGCGACAGAGCTCAAGGTGCTGACGCTGATCTTCGCCCACCGGCACCATATCCGCTTGGTAGAGCAAGATATCCGCGGCCATCAAGACCGGATAGGTGAAAAGACCGGCATTGATGTTCTTCACATGTTTCTCTGATTTTTCCTTGAACTGAGTCATGCGATTCAAGTAACCCATCGGCGTGAGGCACGTGAGAATCCACATGAGCTGGGTGTGCTCCGGCACATGCGACTGAACGAAGATCACATTTTTTTTCGGATCAAGACCTAGCGCCAGATACTGCGCGAAGAAACTGTAGGTCCGTTCACGCAATACCTGCGGATCTTGAAAAACGGTGAGCGCGTGAAGATCAGCAAGAAAGTAAAAACATTCGTACTCATCTTGCAGCTTCGCCCAGTTATTAATGGCGCCAATATAATTTCCGAGGGTCAAATCACCGGTCACCGTACTGCCGCTCAAAATGGTCTTTTTCATGATCGTGAGTATACCGAAATTGCACCTCCAAATCATTGAATTCTAGTGTCCAAACCTCAGTCAGCGCCTATTTTACTGACGCCAGCCCCGGCCTAAGCCACTGAAAGGACTGGGCTTTGTGCCCTGGTTTTTGGCCCCATACTTGCTTAAACCAGCGGTATGAAAACTTCTTTTGTGCGTATACCTAGGTTCATCGGGTGGCTCTTTCTTGCGTGGCTGCAGGTCTTCCCTGCCTTCGCCCAACAGGTGGCCTCCGTTCCTCTTTCAGATCAGCGCATGCCTAGCGATGATTTAGTTTTTGAGGATCGTATCGTTCGCACCGACGAAGCCTACCAGCTTTCACGTCAAGGCGTAGATCTCGCGGCGCTGAACCCCGCCGAGAGCGCGGTGTGGAGTAAGCAGAAGCGCTCGGTTTCAAAGGAAAGCAGTATTCCCATGAACGACGGTGACGTCGTGGAATTCGGTGGGGCCCTTCTTTCGGCCAGTGGCATGTTCCGTTTCAACGTTCGCACGGACGAAGTGACCGCCATCGTTCACTTGGATAAGACGCTTCACACGGTTCTCCTTCGCCGCAATCTCTTGGGCCTCATGGGTTACAAAGTTCCAGAGATCAAATGGCTTAAGAATCTCAAAGTGACTTTTGAGAGCCCAGAGCAGATGAAGGACTTCCTCGATAGCCAGATCCCCCGCGCGACTCTCGGCGCGGCTTCGCGCTGGCTCGTCTCAAAGGATGAGCAGGCCCTCAGTCTTGTTTTGCAGGACGTGGCTGTGACCGTCCCGGAGTCGGCGGACCACTACAACCTGGCCATGGGTGTTCCTCCTCAAACCCTCACGAGTCGCACCCTGCGCTCTCTGATCATTCCCTACGCGTTGCTGGATCTTGGCGAGAGCGTGAATAAGTTCGAGTGGACAGTCGGGCGAGTCAGTAACAATGAGATCCTCCTCCCCCACTTCACGCGCGGGAGCTTCGCCACCACACTCGCGGATGCGAAGTGGGCTTTGAACATCTTAAAGACACTTTCCATCAATGAGATTCGCCAGGCAGTTGAGTACGCCCACTTCCCGAAGGAAGTTGGTAAACTCCTCGTGGAGAAACTCGCAGCTCGGCGCAATGCACTCCTGCAAGTTTTTTCTGTTCCGGCGACACCGCTTGCGGTCGACACGAAGGTCGCCGACGGCACCGTTCTTAGGAACGGCAAGCTCGACAAAGAGGACTGGGCCGGCTACGCGAGCCGTTTCGCTCACGGCGATCCCGAATCTCCATTTAAAGACGTCCACTGGTACGCGCTCGCGAAGCTCCAGACTTTCGTGTTGGATAACATCGTGGCTCGCGCGAACACTGAACTTTCCGTGTTCGATCCGAATAAAGTCCGCACTGAGTTCTTCAAAGACCAGTTCAAGCGGGGCCTGGACCACTTCGTACAAACCGGTGAGTTCCTAGCCTTCCCCGTGGGCACTTGGTTCACGCCCGTGGCCGACTTCGGTATCACCGCCTCTCGCGATGTGGTGGTTGGTAACTATCTTGGTACCGATAACCTCGTCCAGCTCGCTGACTCCATCGGCTGGAGCATTCAGTTGGGTGGACACCTTGGCATTGAGAATCTTCAGATCGCACCGACGGCCGCCGTACGCGGCACAGTGAATCTTTCCAAGACCTGGAGCCACTTGAAGCCGCTTCGTAACTTGAAACAAGTTTTCGAAGAGCCCTATAAGAACGTCGTGGTTCCTCTCATGAAATGGCAGCTCACGAAAGAGTTGAACCGTTTGCATGAACTCGGCGATAGCCAAGACCCGACCGTGGAGTGGAGTCTTAAGGATGACGAAAGCCCGCTCTCTAAGGTCATCGGGCACATCAACAATAACCTCGGCGTCGGTGAATCACTGCTCTACGTTGAAAGGATCAATCCGTTGTTGGGCGCATCGGCCAGTGCCGCCGCCTTCATGGGAATGCCCGTTGGCGTAAAACTTTCCGGCAGCGTCGATGCGGTCGAAGTCCGCCGCGTGCAGATTTATCGCAAGAGCGCCAAGACCATCCAGATCTACGACGACATTGGCCATGGCCGCGGCTGGAGTGTCGACGTCTCGATCGAAAACCTCATTCCCATCATACGCCTGGGCTGGCGCCGCCAGAAGGGTGACTACTCGGTTCGCTTGCACGAAGTGGACATCAACCCAGAAGTGTCGGAGAACCCAAAGTTGTTCGACAAGGCGCATGCGATTGGCCAGTTCTTGCAAACCGGTTCGTCAGAATTGCTTGAAAGCATCCAGAAGCCCCATGTGGTCGAAGCCGAATACGCAGACCGGTCTTCGCGGTTTGCGTTCCTCTTCTGGCGCCACAAGAAGCTCAAGAGCAATACTTACTTCGATATCAAGTCGCGTGATGGCCTCAACGGTCGCTATGTCTCATTCACGGACGAGCGCCAATCAGGCCTTAACTGGGAAGCTTTAGCGAAAGACATCATTAACTACGGCTTCCAACAAGTCGCCGAGGGTGTGGAATGGGCCGTGCCAGTTTTCCAGAACCCGTCACAGACGATTGGCGGAATGGGCACGACCACCGAAGTT
>JAIXOY010000008.1 GCA_027486525.1 Pseudomonadota bacterium | reverse complement strand
GCCGGCAGCGATAGACTCCGGAGCTTCGAAACGAGTTTGCGTGAGTTCACCCTTGTCGTCGAACATGTCCCATTTCTCGGCGATGAAGCCGTCTTGAGCAAGCGCGGTGTGAAGCACGAAGCCGCCCTTGGGAAGCAAGGACAAAAGCAGGTGACCTTGGATCCAGCCCTCCGAAGAATACTGGAAGCCCGCAGCGTGCCCTTCAGCACGCATGACTTTCACGTTCTCTTTGACTCCCACGCGCGCGACGCCGCCGTCAGCGATCACTTCTTCGAGCAAAGCGAAGAGCGCCGTGTGACTTTGACCCAAGAGGTATTTCAGTCCCTCTGAGACAGCAGGAGCTTGGTCGATAGTTGTTTCCATAAGACTTAGAGTACCCTTATTGCTGTTGCTGCTGAGTCTGGTTGTAACTATTACCTAAAGAAACCACGCCTAAGATCGGACGAAGTTTCAGTGTTTCTTTAGCTGGGATCTTGTAGCCAAAGGCCACACCGTAGAACTGGTGATTGCCGATGGCGATCAAGGCTTCGTAGTCCACGGCAGCGGTCTTGATGGCGCGTTCGATCTTCGCCGTCGCGGCCTTCACTTGAGCGTTGTTCGCTGATGGAAGGGCAGAGCGGATCTCATCCCAGCGCACGTCGAGGCCAAGCTCTTTGGCGAAGCGGATGTTCTTGGCGTTCTCGAGGGCCGGCAAGATTTCTTGCAGAGCTTTAACCCGGACCTGGCTTGAGTTCGGCATCATGTAGCCAAACAAAGAGCCGTACTTATCGAGCATCTTGTCGTGCGCTTCGCGGCTGGTGTTGATCGACTGGCGGACTTCGGTCACGACTCCAGAGAAGAAGTGCGGAACCATGCGGTCAGCGAGACCGTAGAGCGGTTGGCGCTCGACGGCGATGTCCAATGACAGGCCTTCCAAGGAAGCATTCGAGATGCCGAGGAAGTTACCGTAGAAGTTCAAGAAGTAGGCCTGAGCGATGGCACCGTTTGAAAGCGCGTTGGCCTCCATGCGAGTGGTTTCTTCGATCTGGTGATAGTGGATCACTTCGTGGCCAGCGGTGTAGATCTGCGTCAAGGGATCGAGCTCTTTCCGGATCCAGATGAAGATATCTGAGTCGGAGAAGAGACCGTGGGACTTCCGTTTCTTCGCGAAACATTCGCCGGCGTGTTCTTTCGCTGACAAGTGGTTGTCGCGGATCTCTTTGCTGCTCAAGATCGAAATCTTGTTCGGCGTGAGCGTGTTCGCGAACATGGCTTCGATCGAGAGGCCTTGCTTCTTCGCGAACTGATCCAGGTTGTAGTGCGCGTAGGGCATGACCGGCATGAGCTCGATCAATTCTTCAAGGCTCGCCGATGGGCGTTCCATCAATTCTTGGTAGCGCGCGAGCATCGGGAATCTCTTAAAATGAGCGACGCGCTTGCGGTTTAAGAACTTCTGGCGCTCGCTCAGGTCTTTAATGGCGTTGGCTTCCGCCATCACTGGCAGCCACGAAGCCCTAGCGGCTTTCAAGTCGGTTGAAACAAACTCCGTCTCGGTCAGCAGTTCGCCGGTGGCGAATTCGCGCTGAGACGCCGTCAACATTTGCGTGCTGACCGAGTCTTTCAAGCCGAAAGTCTCGAAAGCGAGTTCTGGGTGAGCGGTGTCGAGGTTGAAGAGCTTGGCGAACTCGATGGCTTTCTCCGAATTCTGCAAACGTTCGCGGACGATCTGCATGAAGCCTTCGATCATCTTCAGCATGTTCGCAGCTGTCTTACCGCCCAAGGATTCGTGCGGGAAGCGAGCGTTGATGCTTGAAACCAACAGCGCCATGACCAATTTCGCGTCTGAAACGGTCTTCTTGCGTGTGCCAAGTTTGCTCATGAGCAACTCGCGAATAACCTTCAAGGCTTTTTTGTCAGCTTTGCGGTGCTCGTCTGAGTAGTGCTGAGAGACGATGTCATCATTGAGGATGTTCAACTGATCAAGCGCGTCGCGGAAGCCTTTTGGCAATTTGCTCGAGGCCTCAAGACGTTGAAGAACAGAAACCATTTTGATGTGGTTCCCGTGAACGAGCTGGAAGTACGCCGCGATTTCTTTCTTCGCTTGTTTGGCTTCCAAGGTATCAATTAATTTGTAAACCGGCTCAATGGCACGTGGATTGAGGAAGCTCATGATCTCGCGGCACTGAAGTTTCAAAGACAAAGTAATGCCCAAGAGTTCGTAGCTGTCAGCTGTACCGGTTACGAGTTGTTTGCGGATCTCAAGCGCCAAGCGAGACACTTGGATCAATTGAGCGGCCACGAACATCGGCAAGTGAGTCATCAACGGCGCTGGGTACTTCGGACGAACGAGTTCGGCCGCAGTCACCGCCTCTGGGTGATTCATGTCATCGACGACCACGAATGGAGCGTAGCCGCCGCCTTTCGAGGTGTTCACGATCGAACTCATCGGACCGCGCTCTTGAGGAGCGTAGCGCACGAGAGCGTTATGGGTCATTTTCGGAAGAGCTTTAGCGCCGCCGCCGTAGAAGACCCACAGGCGGATATCCGCTGCGAGGTTCGCGAAGCGGGTGCCTTCTTTACCGTTCTGAGTGGTCACTGGGATCCGCGCGATCTTCACCAGCTTCTGGTACGCGAAACTTTGCGGATTCTGGCGTGCCATCTCGAGCACTTCCTCTTTCTTCTCTTTCGGCATGGTCTTCATGATGTAGACACCGGTACCGCCCGACAAGTTCGGCGCTTTGATCACCCATTCTTCCGGGTTCTTCTCAATGATCGCCACTGAAGCTGCACATGACGGCAACGTTTCTGGAGGAGTGATGCGTGCGCCGGCCGGCTCGAGACCCAATTCGCGCAGACGCTTTTCGAAGAACTTCGGAGCGTAGGTGGTCAAGGCCGCGAGGATGATCTTGTTGTCGAGGATACGGTTCAAGCCGCCCATGTAGATGCGGCGCTCGATGATGGCGTTCAAGAGATTAGGAATGGCGTAGTCCGACTGCAACGGAATCGGGTTGCCATCGACGTCAAGCACGAGCGGAGCTTTACCGTCTTTGCCGAGCTTCAATGAGTCGCGCAAGTAGATCGGCTCGCCAGAGTCGGCGTCACGCAGGATGAGGCCCTTATCTGGGTCAAACAACGCCGAGTCAGCGTTGATACGAGAGTAGATCGCAGTCACGATGGGGTTCGAACCGTTGATGGTGCGAAGGCGGATGTGGCCTTTGTCATCGCAGAACAACTGGACGGGGTCCGCGTACACCATGCCCGAGTAAGCCGCGAGGTTGTGAATTTCTGGAGCAGCACCGTTCAGACCGCCGGGAGGCAAGATCACCTGGATGCCGTCTTTGATGCCGGTCCAGTCTTCGCCCAAGGTCTTGTAGGTTTCAGCGAGAACTTTGAAGTGGTCGTTCGGCATAAGTTTGCCGAGACCTTCAAGTGTCGCTGGAGATTGCTCGTAGAGACCTTCGAGCACGTTCATATTATTTGATGCACCAGAGGGAGACCCAGCATTAAGCTCGAGGATACGAAACGGCAATGGAAGCTCGTCAATCTTGCCGGCCTTCAAGAGCTTCTCGAAGCTACCCGACTCATTGATGTAGTCTTCCACCAACACGAGATCCAAACCGACGTTATCGAAGAAGGGGTACTTCTTCATGTTCGGGTGGTGAAGCTGGGCGAAGTAGTTCGGTGATGATTCCACGGCGTCGATGAAGATCGCACGCACGTCTTTTGGAAGCGATTTGACGAACGCCGAGTCTTTCACAGACTTCGAGCCGTAGATGTCTTGGATCACTGCGCGCAGAGACACGATCAACGTCTGGGCCGCGCGCTCGATGTTGTTGAACATCGTCTTCTGCAACGGAACAACTGTCGTCGTACATGGCACAGTGAAGATACGGTATGAGCCGTCTTTGGTAGATTTCTGGAAGGTGAGGTCGCGCTTACGGATAAACTTCGTGAGCTTCTGCGACTCAGAATGATGATCATTGATGTCGCGGCCCAAGAGGTCTCTGACTAAGAGTCGTGTATGCGCGTAGGAGCTGCGCTTCCGGTGGGAACTAAAAATGTAGTTAGAGACATCCACTTTGACTTGGCCGATAAAGCCCAAGTTAGGGTCATAGCTCAGACGACGTTGGTTTTTAGCTTTAGACACGTTGAACCTCTTTGTATGGACCGATTGCCGAAATTCTAACTCGTTAACTCATGCAGTGCGCAATTCAGACCCAAACCATGTAATTGTTTCAAGACCAAGGTCTTGGGTTCACACGCTTTGGGTTTGCCCTTTCCTAGCAAGAGGCGCGCCTAATTGGAGTGTGAAGGTTTAGTGAATTTTCGAGGGCTTAGTCAATCTAATTCTTACAAGATCTTACAATGCTGTCAAAAATATCGACATATGTAAAAAAGTCTCATGCACCGCGAAATTGGCCTGTTTATGCTATTTTTGCACCGTACCAATCAAGGAGTTACCCGTGCGTCTTTTGATCGCTTTAAGCTTTCTTGCTCTAACGCTACCCGCGTGGGCGCAACTTTATCCAAGTTCCTCTCAGGATATCTCTGAAGAGGAGGCCCAGGAGCTCTTCAGCGATCTCAAAAAAGAGAACGCCAAGATGGAAGTGAAGTCGGAATGCTTCGAGCGCGCCCACATGTGGGCCCTTCGTGCTGAGCGCGTCCACCAAGTCACCATGGAAAAGGTCTACCTCTTCTTCACTTATAAATTTCAGATGAAGCACGTGGTGACCGGCGGTTTCTTCAACCGTCCCTTCACCTGGTGGTTCCACGTCGCTCCGGCGGTTCGTGTGAACGGCGAGTTGTGGGTGATGGATGCGACCTTCACGGATAGAGCGATGCCGGTGCAAGAGTGGACATCCTCTTTGATGAAGACTCCGGAGACGTGCCAAGAATTGTCGAATCCCGATGACTACGTGTCGGATCGCAACTCAACGAACGTCTACCGCAACGTCGAGAATGCTAAACACCAGTGCTACTTCACGACCGCACCGAAGTCCGTCTACATGCCGCTTGAGATTGGTTTCTACGAGGATAAAGGCATGAAGTTCAAGACACCAATGACACCGGCCCCCGACTGGCGCCCGGCCACGTTCAACTGGGCGTTGAAATCCTACAAGCGCAAGCACCAGAAAGAAGCACGTCAGGCATTGGGATTCTGAGGAAAGCTGACCCTAAAGAGCGCTCCGCCCAGGGGCGCTCTATCTAAGATTTCCAGCGGGCTACTGTGGTACTCGGCGATTCTTCCCACCAAATACAATCCTAGACCTGAGCCGCTGATGTTGGCGGTGTGTTCGCCCCGGAAAAATCTTTCCGAGCGCTGCAGCCGTTGGCGGACCTCGAGCGGAACGCCGGGCCCATGATCACTGACTTCTAGGCACACGCCTCCGTTCGAAAGGCGCAATGACACTTGCACCACGGAGTTGAGCGGCGAGTACTTGATGGCGTTTTCAACTAAGTTTTCGCACAGACACGTCAGCAGCTGCCTCTCTCCAGTGATGTTGAGGGCCACGTCATTATCCATCAGGGCCGGGTCGAGGTCGAGCTTGAGCGCGATGCTCTTATCTTTCGCTCGTGGTGCCAGCCGAGCGACGGTTTCTGTGACGACTTCATCCAAGCGCACGGGCACGAAGCGGAAGTGCGCTTTACCGGCCTCCACGCGAGACACCAGCAGCATGTCGCGCACAAGTTGGCCCATGCGTTCGAGCTCTTGCGCCAGACTTTCGTGAAAGCGTTGGGTTTCTTCAGGCGAGCGATTCTTCGAGAGGAGGACTTCCAGTTCTCCGCGCATGATCGCCAGCGGCGTGTTGAGCTGGTGCGAGGCGTGGGCGACGAACTGGTCTTGCGCTTCCAGCGTCTTCTTCACGCGCGCGAGCATGTTGTTGTAGGTGCGCGTGAGGTCGGCGATTTCGTCGTGGGTGTCCGGCACGGGAAGCGAGCGGTAGGACTCTGTCTTGAGCAGTTCTTCCATACGCTGAATCGTCGCACGGATCGGATCGAGGGCCTTGCCGGCCACGATGGTGGATGTGAACGCCGTGACGAGGATCGACAGCGGAATGATCAGCAGCAAGAAAAACAGGTGGCGGTCTTGCTGTGTGGTGAGGTTTTCCACGGTGCTGGCGACTTGAATAATAAAATCTTCGGGTTCGTGCGGCACCCGCACATTCACTCCGCGCATCTTCACGCCGGTGGGAAGCAGGAAATCCATGTGGCGATGGGAGTAGCCATTCTTGACTGCGAGACCCAGCTCGAAGGGAATCTTGATGTCCGGGCGATTTTTATAAAGAATCGTGCCGTCCATGCGGCGCACCGTCACGGCGGTGTTTTGAATCACGAAAGGGAAGTATTTGATCTTCTCGGAGAGCGGAACATCCAGGGAGACCGAATTCGCGCTCTGGCCCGGGGTAACGAACTGGGAAAGATCGATGGCGAAGTTCCGCAAGAACTGGTCGTGTTCATCGCGAGCAAACTCGAGGTACTCACCGGTGACGACGAGAGAGATGAGGACGAGGCACACACCAAAGAGGGCGGAATACACCATCGATAAACGAAAGCGGATCCCGCGGGTAAAATTATTGGTTCTTTGAAAGAATGTAGCCATGGCCCACGATAGTCCTTAAAAGCTTCCGTGAGAAGCTCTGGTCCATCTTCTTACGCAGGTGATTCACGTAGACGTCGATGACGTTGGAGTCCGGATCAAACTCCGTGCCCCACACTTGTTTTGCAATCGTGTTGCGATCCAACACCTTGTCGACGTTGCGCATGAAGAGTTCGAGCAAGCTGAATTCTTTTGAGGTGAGCTCGACACTTTTTCCTTCGCGGCTGATGGAGCGTTTGATGAGGTCCATCACCAGGTCGCCGTTCGCGAGAGTCGTGGTCGTTTCGCCGCGACGACGCAAAAGCGCGCGGACGCGAGCGAGCAGCTCGTTGAAGTCAAAAGGCTTGGTGAGGTAGTCGTCAGCGCCCGCGTCGAGGCCCGCGACTTTATCGCGGGTGGTGTTGAGGGCCGTCAGCATCAGGACAAGTCCGGTGTAGCCCGTCTCACGCACGCGGCGCGAGAGTTCCAGGCCGTCGATCTCGGGGAGCATGACATCGAGGATGAGGAGGTCATACGAGACATTGTGGATGAGGTCTTGCGCTTGGCGGGGGTGGTCGGCGACGTCGACCAAATAGCCCTGCTCGAGGAGGCCCTGCTGAATAAAGCCGGACATTTTCTTTTCGTCTTCAACAACCAAAATGCGGTTCATCTTGGACTCCTTGGTTGCTGATATATTGCTCCCGAGGTTGGCGTCGGCAAACTTTAATTTCGTTAAAAATATTTTAAGCTGGGGGGAGGGGGATAAAAGATAAGTGGTAGCAGTGGGCAGGATCGAACTGCCGACCTTAGCGTTATGAATGCTACGCTCTAACCATCTGAGCTACACTGCCACAAATCTTGAGGGGCATCTTAACGGGCACCCCAGGGCCTGTCAACGCCAAGTCACAGGGATTACGGGACAACTCGCGGAAACTTGGCTAAGTTAGCGCCATGGCCATTACTCATTCACGTTTCTTTCGTCATGTTCAAAGCTTCTGGCGCTCTCACACCGGCGGAAAACCCCGCGCGGTCGTGGTGGGCATCTCGGGTGGTGTGGATTCACGCTTGCTGTTGGAGTTTGCCGTCTGGTCTCTGGAGCAAGGGGATATCACCGAAGTAAGAGCGGTCAGTGTGCATCACCATACTCGCCTCGGACAGAGTGAAGAGCTGGCCATCGCGGAGGCCGCGGCCTTGCGCTTGGAACTCTCTTATACCACTCTACATCGCACCGGAGAGATTCCGACCGCCAATGCAGAAGAAGAATTAAGAAAAGCGAGAATAGCGCTCCTGACCGGAGCGCTCCAACCGAACGAAGAGTTGTGGCTCGGCCATCACCTCGACGACTCTTGGGAATGGGCTCAGCTGCAACAGGCACGCTCCAGCGAAGTGATTTCTGGTCTGGGAATTCCCCTTAAGAACGATCGTATCTTGCGTCCTTTCTTGTGCGTGTCTCGCGAGCAGATTGTTCGTGAGGCCACCACTCGCAAGCTCGCCTGGCTGGAAGACCCGACGAATCTCGGGCAAGACTACGCTCGCGCGCATTTCCGTCAAAAAATTCAGCCCGGCCTCAGGGTCGCTCATCCGCAGTATCTCAAGCACTACGCTCGCCGCTCGCAGCGTCTAGCGGAGGATTTGGGAGTGGCCTTAAAAAAAAAGTCTCTGACACACCGTCACCAAACCTCTGAAGCTATTTTGTTGAGTGGGGTTTTGACTGAGAGCGCGCTGGTTGATGCGGTGAAGACTCTAAGTGTCACAACACGTGGAACGCTCAACCAAGAAGTTCCCAAAGTTCTGCGGGCCCATGCCGCTGGCAAGAAAGGCCCCTTTGATTTGTCGGGCGGGGTCCGTGCCGTGGGCTACGGTGAGTGGCTGCTGGTCATGCGCGAAAATTTTCAGGCCCACGACGTTTTACCCTCCCAAAATCCGGCCACAGCGTGGACACGTGAGCAGTTTAAAACGCTCGTTGATGAGAGCCTTGAGCAAGGACTTCTCCAGCACGCACCGTTTTGGGTGAGCTTTGATCCTGATCAAAAGCATCGGAATGTGCTCGTCGCTAGCGGGCGTGATCCGCTCTGGCCCAGTCTCACAGGGCAGCGCGCAGTGCCGGTCATTCATGCACAAAAATTGCTGCAACGATGGACAGACCCTCAACAAGTCTTGTGGTTGCAACCTCTTTGGCCAACCTCTCTCTAAGCATCGGCCCTTGCGGCCAGGGCGGGAGCGGGTCTAAAATGAGAGGACAGTTTTTCGGGGACGGATCCCCGTCACTCTTTACAGCCACAAAAGGCCCCGCCTATGAAACGCCAACAAAAAACACTTCTTCTTTGGGTCGTCGTGATCCTGCTCATGGCCTTCATCATGAAGACCATCGAACAAGGTCAGAAGCCTGCCCGCAACATTACCTACTCGCAGTTCATTCAAGCGGTAGAAAATAAAAACATTCAGGAAGTCAGCCTGCAAGGTGAGTACACCATTCAGGGCCGCTTCAAGGAAGGCTACGAGAACGGCACGTTCTTCGAGCTCACGGGCAACACCGGCGCGGAGACCTTTAACATCCTGCGCACCAACGGCATCATCCCGAACTACAAGCGCGAAGATAAGCCAGGACTCATGAGCTCGCTCTTGATGAACTGGTTCCCGATGATCATCCTCTTCGGGGTGTTCTACTTCTTCCTTCGTCAGTTGCAATCTGGCGGCGGCAAGGCGATGAGCTTTGGCAAAGCACGCACGAAGATGCTCACGGAGAATGATAAGAAAGTAACGTTCAACGATGTCGCTGGTGTGGAAGAAGCCAAAGAAGAATTGGTGGAGATCGTCGACTTCTTGAAAGATCCCAAAAAATACACGGTTCTCGGCGGGAAAATTCCGAAGGGCTGTTTGCTCGTCGGTCCTCCCGGTACGGGTAAGACGTTGCTCGCGCGCGCAGTCGCGGGCGAAGCCGGCGTGCCTTTCTTCTCTATCTCGGGATCGGACTTCGTGGAAATGTTCGTGGGCGTCGGTGCCAGCCGTGTCCGCGACTTGTTCGAGCAAGGGAAGAAGCACGCTCCATGTATCATCTTCATCGATGAGATCGATGCCGTCGGTCGCCACCGTGGCGCCGGCATGGGCGGCGGTCACGATGAGCGCGAACAAACCTTGAACCAACTCCTCGTGGAGATGGACGGCTTCGAAGGGAACGACGGCGTAATCATCATGGCGGCGACGAACCGTATTGACGTGCTCGATCCAGCGCTCTTGCGTCCAGGCCGGTTTGACCGTCGCGTGACTGTGGGTCGTCCCGACGTCCGCGGTCGTTTGCAGATTCTCAAAGTTCACACGAAGAAAACTCCGCTCGAGCCGAACATCGATTTGGAAGTCATCGCCAAGGGAACTCCCGGGTTCACCGGTGCGGACCTCGCCAACTTGGTGAACGAAGCCGCACTTCTGGCCGCTCGTGACGGGAAGAAATTCCTCATGTCGGTGGATTTCGAAAACGCTAAAGACAAAGTGCTCATGGGCGTCGCTCGTAAGTCGATGATGATCTCGGATAAAGAGAAGCGCATCACCGCCTACCACGAAGCCGGCCACACCTTGGTGGGCCTCAATCTTCCGCAGACAGATCCTATTCACAAAGTGTCGATCATTCCTCGTGGCCAAGCGTTGGGTGTCACTCAAACGCTTCCAAACGAAGACATGCTGAACCTCACCAAAGAGAAAGCCGAGAACTGGATTTCATTCTTGATGGGCGGCCGCTGTGCGGAAGAAGTGATCTTCCAGGAAGTCACCAACGGTGCTTCGAATGATATCGAGCGCGCCACGGATCTCGCACGGAACATGGTGTGTAACTGGGGCATGTCGAAACTCGGGCCCATCAACTTCGCTGGCAAAACCCAGACGAATGTTTACGGTGGTTCGGAAGGTTCGGCGTTCTCTGACGAGACCAGCAAGAAAATTGATTCGGAGATCGCCAACTTCGTGCAATCGAACTACGAGCGCGCGAAGTCGATCTTGCAGGAGCGCTCCGATGATCTGAAGCGCGTCGCCGAAGCTTTGATCGTTTGGGAAACGTTGGACGCCGACCAAATCCGCCGCATCATTGCTGGTGAAGACATCGGCCAGCCGATCATCTCGAAGAAACCCGTGCCAGCTGAAACGATGAGCGCGCCGCTCATCGGGGGTAAAGTCGCTCCGGCATGAGTTTTCCGTACCGCAATCAACGAGTTCATATCTGGGGGGTGGTGAATG
>JAIXOY010000301.1 GCA_027486525.1 Pseudomonadota bacterium | reverse complement strand
GTTTCTACCTGATCTCTCGCCCTTGCCGGTGGATGAGAAGATGCAGATCGTGATGCAGTCGTCCTACCGCATTTTTAGCCGCAAGCTTTTCCAGGAGAAACCCCATCTCTTTCTCTTCGGTAAGTCCGTCGGCTACTACGATCGCGACGAGCAGAAGTGGCAGGTGATTCCGTTCAAAGCCGGCGACGCCGTTCCGCTTCCATGGATGGGCTTCGAGATCACGCTCACGGGCCATCATCCTTCTCACTACCCGGTGCGAATTCCGACCTCCGTGACACCTATCCAAGACAACAATGAGCTGATCAAAGGCCGCCTCAAAGCCGTGGAGGTTGACGTAAGTGGAACGCGCTTCTGGGTGACCAATGAGCGCTCGATGTCGGCCGAGGGCCCGAAGGGAAAAGTCATTTTCTCGCTGGGTCGCCAGGCCTTGAATCTGCCCTTCGAAATCACGCTGGATCAGTTCAAGATGGACACTGATCCCGGCACGAACAACCCGGCCAGCTACGAGAGTTTCGTGACACTGTTTAAGGGCAACGAAGGCGCCAGTAAGCACCACGTGTTCATGAACAACCCCATGAAGCACGAGTCCTTCACTTTCTACCAGGCCTCCTACTATCAAACTCAGCAGGGCCCCTATGGCTCTGTGTTCAGCGTGAACTATGATCCCGGTCGCCCCTGGAAATACCTGGGTTCATTGCTCCTTGTGCTTGGCTCTATCTGGCATTTTGGATTTGCCCGACGCCCCCAACGTAAAACCGAGGCCACCCATGCTTAAATTACTTTTTCTCTCGCTCTTTTCTGTGTCGGCCTTTGCGCAAACACTGTGCACCCCAGATTTGGCCACCATGCCCACGCTGGCCGGCGGACGAGTGAAACCATTGGTTGTTTTGGCGGAGGAAACACTGCGCTTCGTGACCGGCAAAGCGAAGTTTGGTGAAGAACCAGCGACCATGACTTTCTGTCGCCTCTCGTTTGATGGCATGGGCGTCGCCTCCGGCATCGATCTTCCCGTGAAAGTTGAACACGTGGACGTGAAGAAGCTCCTCGACATGCCGGCCGGAGATGACAGCATGCTCGCCTCAAAACTTGCTCCCTACAGCGAGTCGTTGCGCATGGCCTACGTCGGGCAGAAAGAAAACAACGCCTACAAGAAAGAAATCAATCGCGTGATGAATCGTTTACAGACGATTGAAGCGGTCAAGAGCTCGCGCGCCTGGACGCTTCCAGAAGTCACCAACGGCAAAGTGCAATGGCCAACTCTCGCGGAGTTTCTCACGGAGCAAAAAGTTGCCGCCCTCAAGGCGCGAGGAAGCGACCCGTTTCAAACGCTTTTCACCAATGCCAAAAAAGATTACATCGCTGCTGAGAGCGATCACTTCATGCTGGAGAATACCTATCATAAAGCTCAGCCTTTCGTGTGGGCACTCCTGCTCTCTGTCCTGGCCCTGGGACTCACCTTCGCGGTGAAAGCTCCGTGGGTGGGCATCACGGCCACAGGCCTGGTGCTCGCGCTTGAATTGAGTGGCATGGTGCTGCGAATTTTCATCTCCGGTCGCGCACCGATCACGAACATGTATGAAACAGTCATGTTCTCTGGTTTCGGCGCACTCATTTTGAGCTTCGTGCTGACGATCTGGAAAAAAGAGCGCCTCTTCTTGCTCGGTGGTCTGACCTATAACGTGCTGTGCTTGATGATGATGAAGTTTGCCAACAACATGCTCGATCCGAGCATCTCCCCGTTGGTGCCGGTCTTGCGCGATAACTTCTGGCTCTCCACGCACGTGACCACCATTATTTTATCGTACGCCGCTTTGGCACTTTCTTGGATCATCGCCAACGTGGTGCTCGTGCGGCAAACCTTCAAAGGCTCCACCTCTGCCGAGACTCGGGCGCAGATGGAACAGATCTATACCTGCATGAAGGTCGGTGTCGTCTGGCTTTCCGCCGGGATCATCCTGGGTGGTGTGTGGGCCGACTATTCCTGGGGCCGCTTCTGGGGCTGGGACCCGAAAGAGACGTGGTCGTTGATCGTTTTGTTGGTTTACATGGCGATTCTCCACGGTCGCTACAGTAACTGGATCACTCCAGCGCGCTTTGCTCCGCTGGCGGCCGGTGCTTTCATGAGCGTGATGATGGCGTGGTTTGGCGTGAACTACATCCTGGCCTCGGGTCTTCATTCTTATGGGTTCTCTGAAGGTGGCGCGATTTTCTTAGGGAGCTTCTTTGCCCTTCAGACGACGTTCCTGATTTTTGTGGTTGCAAGAAATCGCAAGACCCTATTCAAGTAATTGAAATGACATTGTTCTTTGGATATTGAGAACGCAATATGTCATTTACGAACGCTCAGGGACTCAAGTACAGAAGGAGCATCTTTTTACGAGGTGCTTCCCATGAAACGTCTGTTGATCCTAGGCTCATTCGCGCTCTTCTCTCTCACGTCTCCTGATCTCTATGCACAGAATCGTGCGGTTAAAATCTTCAGTGCCGGCGAATTCCTTAGTGGCCACGTCACGGGCTTCTTAGACTCTGGTGAAATCATCCACGTACCTGCAGAAAAGACCGAAGCGGTGGAACGCCTGAAACGTTCCCTCTACCTCGGCGAGACTTTTACATTTGAAGCCGACGCCACATCTGATCAGGCCCCGGTAGTAGACGTTCTGGCCCCGGCTCAGGACTTCGCACCATCCGATGATAAGGAAATGTACGACCCGGCCCGTTGGCGCAGCATTCAGTGGAATAGCTACGACCCCATGGAAAAAAGTAACATCACGGCCGTTGCGAGCTACGAAGCCGCGCAATCCGTCATGAATGGCATGAACGGCGAAACCAGTGATGATTCTCAGTGCTACAACCGCGCCCACATGTGGACCTACGAGGCACTCATTAACCAACGCGTGAACCTTGGAAAAACGTGGATCTTCTTCACCAAAAAATACATCCGCGAGTTCCGCTACAAGTGGTGGTTCCACGTGTCCCCGCACACTGTGGTAGGAGCCGAGCGCTTTCACTACATGCTCGATCGCGGCTTCACGATGATTCCGTACACGCTAGAGAACTGGAAGAACATCTTCATGCAGAACCAGGCCACTTGCCCGGTCGTGACAG
>JAIXOY010000016.1 GCA_027486525.1 Pseudomonadota bacterium | reverse complement strand
GTCACAAAAAACGTCGGCGATATCGTTATCATCAACGTACAAGATAATCTTCGTGGGCAAATCTCTAGCGAATTGAAGCGCGCTTTTCCGGAAGCAGCTCCTAAAAAGAAAGACCCCGCTGCCCCTCCCGGCGCTGACCCTAAAGCGGCCGCAGCGCCAGCGGCTCCACCGGCCGCAGACAAAGGTGACGAGCTTGAGACCAAGGTCTACGACAAAATCTCAGGTGTCGTGGCCGAAGAGATCAATCGTGACTACTTCCTGCTTCGCGGGAAGAAAGAAGTCGTCTTCCGTAAAGAAAAAAGATTCATCGAAGTCCAGGCGCTTGTGGCGCGTAAGGAAATTTCAGATAACGATTCCATCAACTCGGATCGCCTCGTCGAGTCCCGAGTGATTATTTTGAGGTGATCAATGATTAAGTCCCTGCTGCTTGCTTGCACTCTCATTCCTTTTGCCGCTTTTGCAAACGCAAGTCGGATTAAGGATTTGGTCACCGTCAAAGGTGTGCGTGACAATCCGATCATTGGCTACGGCCTTGTCATCGGCTTGAATGGCACTGGCGACGGCGGCGGTGAAATCACTAACACCTCTCTTAAGAAAATGTTTCAGACACTCGGCCTGAACACACAAAAAGAAATTACCTCGAAGAACGTCGCAGCGGTGATTGTGACCTCACAACTCCCCGCCTTCGGTCGTCTTGGCCAAAAAATGGATGTCACCGTTTCATCGATTGGTGATGCAACTTCGCTGGCTGGCGGAACTCTTCTTGTGACGCCCCTCAAAGGTGGCGACGGCAACATCTATGCTGTTGCCTCGGGTGGAATTTCAGTCGGTGGCATGAAAAAAGGCGCAAAGATGGCTACGACTGGACGTGTTCCAGGTGGGGCCGTGGTTGAGCGCGAGCTCGAACTCTCATTCAATGATAAAAAATCTCTTCGCCTTGCCTTGAATTCACCCGACTTCACAACGGCAGCACGCATTGAGAAAGTTTTGAATCAAGAGCTTGGCGGAAAATACGCAACGGCTGCAGATGCCACGACGATCGACCTCATCATCCCTACTCAGTATGAGAAGAAGGTTGTTGAATTGATTGCCCAGGTAGAGAACTTCCGTGTGGTCGCCGATTTGGCAGCTAGAATCGTCATCAACGAACGGACAGGCACCTTGGTAGCGGGCGGTGATATTACCCTTCGCAAAGTGGCCTTGGCCCACGGGGACCTCGTTCTTGAGGTGAAAGGCGGAGACAATCAGTCGGGTAAGGGCCAGGCGGTCCACTTGATTGAGCGCTCTACTACAATTAATGACTTAGTGAAGGCTTTGAACGCGATCGGGACGACTCCAGAGGATCTGATTTCCATTTTCCAGGCCCTCAAGCAAAACGGAGCCTTGATAGCGGAAATTGAGCTGATCTGACCGGTCAATTTTTACACTGTTTGCGGGGTACTGGCGCCTGACCATGCCCCTATGTTACACTTATTTTAGGGATTCATGATGAGTCCCGTCACAACAACCAGGATGGTATTCGTGACGATCAATCCAGCACAACAAATGAAGGGTTTAAAGCCGGTTTCCCGTGAGGAAATGCTAAAACCCTACGTTGATGTGGCGGAAGGTATGGAGACTCAGTTTTCTAACCACATGATTGAGCAAATGCGTAAGAGCATTCCCCGCGAGAAAGAATTAAGTTCGGCAGAGTCGTATTACGAGTCACTTATGGATCACGAACACGCCAAATCTATGGCACAATCAGATAGTGGTCTTGGTTTGAAAAAAGTGATCTTGGATCAAATCGTGCCGGCACACTTAAAGCAACAGCCTACCCCGCACGTCGTGCGGAATGCATATCAGGCAAACGTCAAAGGAGTTGACGAATGAGCAACAGCATCGACACCCGCTCACCGTTTTTCCCAAAGGGTCGCAACCCTGTTGAGAAAGCGCAGACCGGCCAAGTAGGCGGACCGGAACGTAATTCACCTGATCGCGCTGGCGAACTCCAGAGCAAGACATCGCAAGATGCCAAAGTCAGCATTCCAGAAGGCGTGCGTGATTTCTCTCGTATTAAAAAAGTAGCCTCCGCTGCTCCTGAGGTCGACAACTCTGAAAAGATTGCGCGTCTCAAAGCACAGATCCAAGCTGGCACATACGAAATGGACTACGACGGGATTGCAGACAAGATGCTGCAATCAGAGTTCTAAGAAAAGAATTTAGCGAAGGAAAAGTCCATGAAGGACATGCGCCTACGTTTTCATCACCAAGCCGCCATCGAGATCTGGGAACAGTTCTGCCGTTCTCACCATGATCTCTACGAGCTGACCTGTGACGAGTATCAGGCCCTCTTGTCTGGTGAGATTGAGGCCCTTGAAGACATCATCGCAAAAAAAGAAGCTGTCGTAGCCGTTGTGAATCACTGGGAAGCTCAGCGTGCTGCACTTATCGCTACGCTCAATTCTGAACGTGATCCTTCTGATGAGTTGATCACGAATGTCACAGGTCTCTTGAGGGTTCTCGGACCTGCGGAAAACAACCTTCCCATTCCTGCTCTTCACAATTTGAATTCACTCCTGATTGATGTGATCACTCGCATCCAAGAACAGAACAAACGAAACCAAGTGTTTCTTAACCGTGCCATGTCTTCACTGCGAGAAATCCGTGAAGGCTTCAGCGGTAAAAAACAGTACACCACTTACGGCGCCGACGGGATGACCCGCGCGGCCAGCCGCTAAGATAGGGAGAGCAAGTTGTCTGCCGATTTACTCAGTATTGGTAAATCAGGTCTCTTCACAGCGAAGAAGTCCATGGAGACTACTTCTCATAATATTTCTAACGCCAACACCGAGGGCTTCTCTCGCCAAGAGGTTCGTACCAAGACTGGCATCACGCTCAATGAAGGCCCTTATGTCATGGGCACCGGTGTCGACATCCAGAGCATCAAGCGTGGCCACGACGAGCTGGTAGAGAAAAAACTCAACAGCAGCATCAGTGCTCACAATTTCAATGAAGAACGTTCGACTCAGCTGGGTCATATCGAAGAGATCTTTAACGAGGTCAATTCCGAAGGTATGAACAAAGTCCTCAACCGTTTCTTTAACACCTTCCGTGAACTCTCGAATCGTCCCGAAGACGAAACCGTTCGTGGACTCGTACGTGAAAACGCGAAGATTGTTGTCAGTGATTTTCACCGCATCCAAGGCGATATTGACCAGACTCGTAATGGGATCAATAAAAAAATCACTTTGATCGTAGATGATATTAACCACATTGCTAAAAATATCTCGAAGCTTAACCGTGAGATCGCGGCGAATGAAGTCGGCGGCGCAGAAGCAAATGACCTTCGTGACCAGCGAGACGGTGCTCTCCGCCAACTAGCTGAGCATTTCCCTGTCCAGGCCTACTATGACGAACAGAACCGCTTTGTGGTTAACGTCGAAGGCATGGGTACACTGGTAACTGGCGATCTTGAACAGCAACTTATGGTCGGCAACCGCGTTGCGGCCGAAGACTCGAGCGACAAGAAGCCTCATCTCGAGATTTACTTCAAATCGCGTCCTGGCGAAGCCATCTCAAGTCGTTTCCGTAACGGGACACTAGGGGCTTTGCTGAGTTCTCGTAATAACGACCTTCAGGCCGTAGAAGACCAACTCAATGAATTGGCCCATGGTCTTGCAAATGCTACCAATGCGATCCACCGGCGTGGTTATGCCAACCGCGAGGTTCCTGTCGATCAAGCTACTGGTACACCCATGCCAGGTCTTGCTAATGGCCCAGTTACCGGGATTGATTTCTTTAAACCACCTACAGGTTTAAAGCGCGCTGCTGAATACTTACAACTTTCTGATGCAGTCAATGAAGATGTGAATAACATCGCCACCGGTCTTGAGCCCAACGCTCCCGGTGATAACCGAATCGCTATCGCGATCTCACGCTTGCAGCACGAGAAAGTGTTGGGCGGTGGTACCACGACCTTCGAAGAGCACTATCTTAAGACCGTCGGCAACGTCGGTATGCAGATGGCGAAAGCTAAAATCGACACGGAGCAATCGGGTGGGATTTTGGCACAAGCACGATCAATCAAAGAGCGCATCTCTGGTGTCTCGTTGGATGAAGAAAGTGCGAACATGATTAAGTACCAGAACGCTTACGAAGCTTCGGCAAAGGTCATCAAGGCCTCTGACGAAATGTTCAAAGCGGTGCTGGGACTTATGAGTTGAGGTAAGCGATGACGCGCGTTTCGGAAAATAGCTCGATCCACGCCATCCAACACTCTGTGGGGAAATCCAAGAGCAAGGTGGAGGATTTGCAGATTCGTGGTTCGACCATGAAGCGCATAGGTAAGCCTTCAGATGATCCGATTGGTAACGTTGATCTCTTACAGATCCGTTCGCAAAATATCGATGCCCAACAGTACTTGCGCAACGTAAGTTTCGCGCAAACCAATTTAGGTTTCACGGAAAACGTACTCGAGGAAATGACTGACATTCTGACCAAGGCGAAAGAACTCGCGATCGGACAAGCATCAGACATCTACAATCCTGAAGTGCGTCAAAGTGTGGCGAAAGAAATTCACCAGCTCCGTATGCAAGCTTTGAGTCTCGCGAACAAGCGTAATGGCAATCGTTACCTCTTTGCGGGCCAGAAACTTCTCACCAAACCCTTCGATTCCGAAGGTAAGTACTTAGGTGACAAGAACAAGATTCATATTGAAATCAACAAAGACGTGTTCATCCCGATCAACATCACGGGTGCTGAATTGTTCTTTGATAAAGAGGCTCGTCCGAGTTCTAAGTTGGCACTCCCGGATGCGGCGGCTCAGCTTCCTGCGAATCCAAATCAGCTCGAAGACCCTGTGGCACTTAACCGCACTCCTGCTTCCACTGCTCCCGTTGGTGAAGTGAACAGTGTGCGCTCAAGCATCTTTGATGAGCTCGCATCTCTTGAAAACGCTCTCCTGACGAACAATCCGGACATCGTCCAGAGCTTGCTCGAGCAGCTTGATCGCTCGATTGATCGAGTTATCGCTCACCGTACCCAAGTGGGTGCCTTGTCGAACAACATCAACAATGCAGAAAACAACATTGAGAAGCAGAAACTCCTGAACGAAGAGTTCAAAACGAAGGTCGAAGACGCTGATGTCACTGAGCTCTTTTCGAATCTCCAGAAAGAGCAGAACATCCTTAAGGCAACTTACCAGGCCAGCGGAACACTCATGAACCAGCAGCTCATGGACTTCCTGCGTTAAATCTCACACCGCGCTAACTCAATCTTGCCTAAAGCCGTAAATTATTCTTGCAAATCCTGACAAGCGGTCATATATGTGCCTTCGACTCTCGCATGAAGAGTGTCGTTGTCAGCTCACTGACACACTATCAAGGATTGAACATGCTGGTTCTGACAAGGAAGCTTGGAGAAAGCATCGCGATTGATGATCATATCAAAATCGTGGTTGTGCAGATTAAGGGTAAACAAGTTCGCTTGGGCATCAAGGCTCCTAAAGAGACCAAGATCCACCGTGAAGAGGTTTATCAGGCGATTCACGATCAAAACGTTGCTGCTGTGCAAGTAAACATGGATGACATCTCCAGATTGGGTGAAGAGCTCAAAAAGAAATAATTTTCCTCCTTGATCTAAGTTCTCGTTGACTGCTACGATCTGAATGATAAGGTAAAAATACCTTACTGTTTTATTTCGGAGGCGCAGTGAAAGTTAAAACCACGAGATTTGGGGAACTTGAACTCAACCCGAGTGATATCATCACCTTCCACGAAGGCCTTTTGGGCTTCGATAACCTCAAAAAATACTTTGTTGTTGATCCAGGTGATAGCACCCTCATTCTTTGGCTCCAATCGATTGAAGACGAAAAAGTCGCCTTCCCGATTATTGAACCAAAGATTTTCAAACCTGATTACGTAGCCAAGTTGCTTCCTGCTGATTTGAACGGTCTCGAACTCGAGACTCTCAGCAACGCGAAGCTCTATAGCATCCTCACTATTCCAGCTAACGTTGTGGAAATGAATGCTAACTTGAAAGCTCCGATAGTGATCAACAGTGCGAAAAAAGTCGGCAAGCAAATCGTTCTTGCTGATAGCAAGCTCACTGTTAAGCACGAAATGTACAAAGAACTTAAAACCTACATCGTGAACTTCTCTTCAGATGATTCTAAACGCACAACATTCGCTCCAAGCATCACGCTTGAAACAGGCGACTTGCGTACGAACAAAGAGAATTTCAATCGCCTCACAAACGAAATCTAGTTCAAGTTGAAATGCTTAAAATAAAAAAGCCCTCGTAAGAGGGCTTTTTTATAACTCAAGAACAGGTATTATCTGCGGCGGTTGCGCCAATACACAAATGCGCTAATTGGCAAGGACACAAGATATCCCACACTTACAATCGCAATGGTTTC
>JAIXOY010000140.1 GCA_027486525.1 Pseudomonadota bacterium | reverse complement strand
ATCGTAGTACTTTTCGAGTCCTACCCACATCTCGCGAACGGCATCTGTATGGGCTTTCGGTGAGTCGTTGTAGACCAGTTGAAGGAGCTCATACTTGATGGCTTCGACGTCGACGATGCTGAGTCTTTTCTTGGCCAGGACTTCAAACTTCGGCTGATGCTTCTTTTCGAAGTTCCGATTAAAAACTACGGAGACGTCACAAAGCATCTGCCTCCGTCTTACTACGGGGTCCTTCTTAATTTCGGCGATATAACTTTTGGTGAGCACCCACTGCTCATTCACCATGGCAACTTTGTTCGTGTCTTTGGTGAGGGTGTTACAAAATTCGATGTTGCTTTTATAATCTTCTTTAAATCCTGCCCAGCTGGCCGTGGAAAAGATGAAGACTAGGAAAAATGATCTCATGTAAACCTCGCTTTAGGTGCCATGCTAGCACATTTAACGGTATGGATGTATACTGCGACCATGGCCTTTTTAGTTTCCGGATTTCACACTTACGATCTGCATCAGACTTATAAGGATGGCTTTAAGTCCTTAGTTTTTTTTGATGATCGAGGCATCGTACTGGCCAATGTTACGTGCCGCTTCCCGGCGCATTCAATCTATCAAAATCCAACGACCGCTAGCGAATTTCTGATCTTCGATAAGGCACACCTCGAATCTGCGCGGATTATTTGGCAGGCCGGTGCTGAGCCGAAGGTCGATTATTTCACTGCGACACCGGAGCATCTTTTCTACGGCCATGGTTTCTACCTTCCCGATGGTAAAAGTTTCATCTGCACAGAAAGAAAGAAGAATGCAGCGGGCAAACTGACCTTGCGTGATAGTGGCGATTTTCGCGTCTTGCGAGAATACCCCTTACCTGGCATCGGTCCCCATGACAGCGTGTTAATGGGGGACGGGAAAACGGTGGCCGTTGCTTGTGATGGAATGGGAGTGGTGCCGCTCGCGCCGCCCTTCCGGCTTGAAACGAGCCACGTCGCCTACATCGACCTCGCATCGGGTAATGTCATCGCGACTTCTGAAAGCGATCGGGACGACCTTGCCTTGGGACACCTCGCTGTTTCTTCTCAGCAGGTCGTGTACTCACTCATGAACCGGTACAATGACAACGGCGGTGGACCATCGGGGCTTTTTTCTTTGGGCAAGATGGGAACTGGGATGCGAACCTGCTACGCCTCCAAAGAAATTAATGAACGTCTTGTGGAGCAAAATCTTAGCCTCGCCCTCGATGAAAAAAATCGTCGCGTCGTCGTGGTCAGTCCTCAGAGCAATCTGGTGACGACCTGGAGCATGGACGACGGCACGTTCCTCGGTCATCTCCCGACCAAGGGTCCATGCGGAGTCACGCTGGACTCGCAAACCGGAGACTATCTCGTCACGGCCAACCCTAACAGGCTCCTTCGCCTGAGCCCCAGCCTCGACATCATTGAAGAAGTGGCCCTGACGATTCATGGGCAGTTCGAGACACATATATTGAAGTGCGAGTAGAAGAATTTAGGGGAGGAGACTTCCCCCCCCCCTAACAATTAGTTCAGATGCGTCTGGTGAATGTAGAGGCGGTAGATCTTGTCTTTCGTGCGGCGGATGGCGAAGTTTCCAGATTCTTTCTGAGTCATGAGAAACTCGTAGTACTCAGGCTTAGTGTCAGCAATCTCTAGAACAGATTTGCCTTCAAATTCGCCGAAGTCGATGACGACTTTGTCTTCTTCGATAATACCTGTCAGTGGGCTTTGTAATTGTGCCATTTCTTCCCTCCTTGGATTCCATGGGCGGTCTCCATCCAGGATGAGGCATGCGATGACGGATTGAAAAGGGGTCAGTTGCGGAAAAACTGGCGAAGATACACGACCAAGGCGCGGAATTCCTGAGGGTACTCATCGGCAATCATTTTTCTTACCAGTTCTAACGACTGATAGACGGTCAAACCCTGTCTGTAAGGCCTCTGAGAGGTCATCGCGACGATGATGTCGGCCACAGCGACCAGGGTACTCTCAAGCCCGAAGGCCATGCCCTGCTCCTCTCCTCGCGGGGCCGAATGGTTGAGTATTCTCTTCAGGCGATCGTTCAAGAAGTGGTGGTGCTTGATGATGGTGAGCTGGTTCTTCGTTAACGGGACTCGGCCATCGAGAATATCGTGAGAGAAGTCAGCGTGATGGGCGAAGAGCTTCTGCTCGTCCATCGTGAGGCCCTTGGTGTCGTACTTGTCTTCCGGGATAAGTCCGATGCCGACGTCTTTCAAGTAGCTCGTGAGATAAAGCGTTTCGATTTCACGCTCATGAAACATGTGGGTCGTTTGCAAAAAGCCCAGCAACAAGATCGAACTCAGCATGGGTTGTAAAATCGTGAAGTGAAAATTCTCCTGGGCGAGATCCTGAAAAAAACTCGCCTGAAGTTTGCGGTTCTCCATCAAGAACTTCGCCATGTTCTGCGTGCTCTGAAACTGTCGCATCAGCAGTTCGTCATCGTGAGGATTCTGGTAAAGACCGGTGAGATTCAGCGCCATGAGTTTCATCGCGCGCTGGCCGTTCTCCCGAGGATCGCCGATCGAAAGAGCGCGGGTCACTTTGATCAAGGCGATCTCAAGTTGTTCGTGCACGTTCTCGATGTCTTCAGGATGTACGTACACTTCGCGCACTTGCTCGCGCACCAACTGCCGAATTCTTTCTTTCCCCGGAACCTCATCAGCGGCGATGACCTGTTGGAACAATCCGTCCGTCCAAACGTAAACCGCGCGCTTGAGCTTACCAACGAGATAGAGCTCACCTGTTAGCAACGGACGCAGTTTAAGCGCCAGGCGGTGTTGTTCAAGGGGAGTGGTGAGGGTACCTAACATACCCTCTATTTTACCCCCTTTCAGGGGCAAAATAGTAAAAGGCTAGATTTTCCGGTTTTAGCGGAATTTGGCAGGGACTTTTTCCCCATCGAGGGTCTGAAAAAGTGCCAAGAGTTCTGGGACCGGCATGACATCCGACTTCATTTCGCCATAGCGGCGAACCGAAGTTGTGCCAGCGGCCACTTCCGCATCACCCAGCACGAGCATGAAGGGGATCTTACCGGTCTGCGCTTCACGGGTTTTCTTACCCATGCTCTCGTTCCGGTCGTCGATGCGCACGCGGTAACCGTGCTTCTTAAGCTGAGTGGCAAGCGCGCCTGCGGCCTCCACATGGCCTTCGCCGATAGGAATGATCGCGGCCTGCTCGGGGGCAAGCCAGAAAGGGAATGCCCCACCGACGTGCTCAAGGTAAACACCCACGAAGCGCTCCAGCGAGCCCAATAAAGCACGGTGAATAACTACCGGACGCTCCATCTCACCCTGTT
>JAIXOY010000020.1 GCA_027486525.1 Pseudomonadota bacterium | reverse complement strand
GTCATCGCGACCATCCATATTCAGTCAGCGAAAAAAGACCGCATGTTCTCTGAGAAAGACGTCACTGCGATCAACGAAGACTTGAAAGCGTTGAACGCTCCGATCCGCAACATGCGCCTCTATCTAGTGGCTCGCCACATGGCGCGTGAACTTGAAGCGAAGCTCGCTCTTCGTGAGCAAGAGCGCATCGCTGGCCCAAAATACGACATCAAGACCGGCTCACAAGATAACGGTGAGCGCGTGAACCTGATCGCTGTCTCTAAGTCGATGCTTGAGACCATCGCCATCTCGAAGAAACTTGCTCTGCAAGACTTCCCGATGTTGCTGGAAGGTGCACACGGGGTCGGTAAGAAGATTCTCGCTCGTAAAATTCACTTCTGGAGCCACCGAAAGAACGGCTCTTGCGTCCTCGTTCACTGCACCTCGATGCAGGAAAACGCTTTGGACATCGAGCTCTTCGGTAAGAAAGGAAAGAAGGGTGCGTTCGTTGAAGCTAACGGCGGCACTTTGATCCTCGACGATATCCATGCTTTGTCACACAACCTTCAAGCGAAAATCCTTCGCGCCATGGTTACCGGCGAAGTGGTGTCTTCAGACAACGAAGAAAAAACCATGATCAACGTCCGGGTCATCGCGACGAGCAAGGGCGGTCTTGAAGACGCAGTAACACGCGGTGAATTCAAAGCAGAGCTCTACGTTCGCTTGAACACCATGAACGTTCGTGTCGCTTCCTTGAAAGAGCGCAACGAAGACATCCGGGCTTTGGCAGAGCACTTCTTGAACGATGGCCGCGCTCAGAACGAGGCGAAGATTTTGACTTCTTCAGCTCAAGCGAAGCTGAACGCGTACCACTGGCCAGGAAACATCCAAGAGCTGAAAGGCATCATGGAGCGCGCAGCGGTAGTGGTTGAAGGTCAATACATCGACGAGAGCCACTTGCCTGAGTTGCGCCGCGAAGAAGTAAAAGAAGAAGTAAAAGTAGAGGTCAAATTCGAAGAAGTTTGCCTCCATGACCTTGAGAAGACGCACATCTTGGCCACTCTTGACCACTTGGGCGGCAACAAGACGCGCGCTGCGAAGTCACTCGGAATCACTGTGAAGACCCTGTATAACAAGCTGCACAGTTACGGGATGATCGAGAGCAAAGAAGCCTAGTATAACCGACCCTGAATAAGTATTATTTCCTCTCAAGGAGCTCGTATGACAAAGGCCGCAACAGAAGACAAAGCAACTACTCCAGCAGGCCCAGCCGCAGCTGCAGCCGTTCCTGAAGTCATGACCCTGAAGAACTTCCGCGCCAACAACGCGGACATCGAGAACTTCTACCGCTTCATCCACGACAACGGCCTACGCCGCGAAGCGGGCATGATGATCGAGTACGCGATGGACAAGCTTAAGAAGGCTCGCAAAGGTAAGCGCCAAGCGAAGACTCTTCAGTAGACCAAAAAGATTTTTAAAGAGGGGCCATGGTTTGGCCCCTTTTTTATTTCCGCGAGACAAACATGGACGTTAAGACCACCCCCAAACACCGCGTTTTTTACGATGTCCTCTATGGGCACGTCTCTCTCACAAACTTAGAGTGGGACATTATCCACACGCCGTTCTATCAGCGGCTGCGTTGGATCCGGCAGCTCGGCTTCACCTTCTATACTTTTCCGGGCGCCGAGCATTCGCGTTTCGGTCACTCCATCGGAGTGATGCATAACTCGCACATGATTCTGAAAACCATGGGCCGCGCGGTGGCCGATCGCCATCTCTACGATGACTCAGTGAAGAGCGATGCGAAGACCTACAATCAAAGTGTGCGTCTCGCGGCCCTCTTACACGATCTCGGTACGTTCCCTTTTTCTCACACCACCGAGATGGCCTACATCCGCTACGGTGAAACCACCAATGCGAAAAACAGCCGGGGCCTGTCCGACGATCACGAACACCTGGGTTCCTACATCATTAAGAACACCGACTACGACGGCGGCATCACTCAACTCTTGAAAAAGAGTGGCATCGATCCGCAACGCATTTCAGATTTGGTGAAAGGCGTGGACAAGAGCGTTCTGGCGAACCAGATCCTCCATTCGGAGATCGATTGCGATCGCATGGACTACCTTCTGCGGGACGCTCACTACTCCGGGATCCACTACGGCACTTATGATCGCGATTACCTGTTGAATCACTTCCGCTCTGTGAAAGTCGGCGAGCATGACATCATGGCGATCAATCATAACGCTCTTCACGCGGTGGAAGATTTCTTGATGGCCCGCTACGCCTGGTACTCGCAAGTGATTCGCAGTGCTCGCGGTGCGCGCTTTGATGCCATGGCCGAAGAGATGATGTACTTTCTGCTTGAGAAAGGAAAAGTGCATACCTACTCACAGCTCATGGACATGGTGGCGAATGACCCGGTGAAGTTCTACAGCTTCAACGATCAGTACTTCATGAACATCGTTCACACGCAGTACCACTCCGGGGATCTCGACCGTTATCCGCGCATGAAGGACATGGCCCATCGGCTGTTGTTTGAGATCGCGCCGAAGACCGTCCGTTGTGATGAATTCAAGCAGCGCTTGCTGGATCAAGACGATGACACGGGTAACGAAAAGATCCTGCGTAAGGCGCAGGAGAAGCTGCAGGAAATCAAAGACGTGCTGAAGAAAAAAGGCTCGGAGAAAGACTGGGTCCTGGAAGACTTCCCGAAGAAACACATCATGTTCGTGAAGTCCCGCAAGAAGCTGGTGAAGAGCAAGACCACCCAAAATCTCCTCTTGGAGCGCGATCCGGCCAAGATCCTGATGGATAATGGGGAAGTCCGCCTTTTAGGGGACATGGAGAACTCGGTCATTGGAACCCTTCAGAACAAGTTTAACTTCGTCCCGAACGTCTACTGCTCTGAAAGTGCGTGGGAAATCCTGAAACAGGAAGGCGTTGTTTCTTGAGCGAACCAGGCAGGTTTTTCCCTGACCAAAGGACACTTGCCGTCGTGGGCGGCCGCCCGATACAATACAGAGGAGAGCGCTAAGATGGCGCACTCATTACTTTTCCGCCGAGGTTGCACGGATGTATACCCAGCGTTACGCCACATCATCGCCGGCCGTTCCTAAGGTTCGCCCGGTTTTCCACTTCGACCAAGTCACCGTAGATTTCGGCAAAGTGAAAGCTCTGCGCTCAGTGCAGTTGAGCGTCCTCCCCAAAGATATCCTTTTCGTCACCGGTGCCAGCGGCGCGGGAAAATCTACGTTGCTGAACATGATGGCAGGATTGGTTGAACCAACCTCTGGAAAGATTCAACGGCTGCAAGACGACTCACGGTTTTTCGTCGCCAGCGTGTTTCAAGACCT
>JAIXOY010000069.1 GCA_027486525.1 Pseudomonadota bacterium | reverse complement strand
CTGCGGAAACAGATGATGCTCGAGGTGCCAGCCCGAGCGCAGTGGATACAAGAAGAAATCCACGATGAAAGGAAAGTCGTGCGTGAGCGTCTTCTCTTGCTCCGTCTCCGCGTTCACACCGGTGTGCTCCCCGACACCGTGCCAACGAATCAAAATTGGCGTGATAGTGAGAAAAGCCAATGCCCAGAGAGCAAGCAAATGAAGACCGAAACCTAAGGTAAAAGCCGGAGCGAGCAGAAACACCCAGCCCAGCAGAGTGCACAGGAGATCTTCCCCACTGGCGGCGCGAATCTCGCCCGCCTTTACTTTCTCTTGGATAAATTTTTGGAGATAGATCAAAGAGCGCACCGTGCTCTGGCCGGTGAGGTCGTTGAGGATGTTCTTCTTCAAGCGCTGCTCCTGCACACCATAACCAATCTGAGCGCCATGGTAGAAAGCAACTTCCGGGTCCTGCTGCGGATCACCGGAGAACTTGTGATGCTTGAGGTGAATGTAGCGGTAGTCTTTAAGGTTCATCGCGATGGGTGCCGCAAAGAGCGCTTGCCCCACGCGATCATTCCAAACATTCGAGGGCATCAGTAACCGATGGGCCGCTTCGTGCATGAGAATGGAAAAGTGATTCTGAAACGCGGCGATGATGAAAAGGGCGAAGGGCCAGGCCCAAGGACCAAGCTCAAAAGCTGCATAGGCCGTGAGCCAGATGCCGCCGTACATGAGCGCGACGGTGAAGAGAGAGGCCATCCAATTTTTTTCAGCGTGGGAGCGCAGCAAGCTTGGATCAACACTTCGAGCGAGATCGTACTTGCTGCTCATAGGAAACTAGTTACCTTTCTGGCGGGCAGCGATGGAGAAATTCTTCGCCCCGGCGTTGCGACCGATGTCCATGACCTCAAAGGCCGACGTGAGTGATGAATTCCCATCCCCTTCCAGAATGATAGAATCCGTCTTCATCTCGGCCAGCGCCTTGGTGATTTCTTCACGGAGATTCGCTTTGTCGACGACCTTGCCCGAGACGGCGATGGTGCCTTCTTTCGACAATGAGACGATGACCATCTGGTTAGGCTTCTCGCTCACCGCGCTGCTCTCGGGAACATTCACGTCAAGACCCGACTCGAGCGCGGCCGAAGAACTCACCATGAAGATGATCAGGAGCACCAGCATGACATCGATGAGCGGTGTCATGTTGATCTCGGAAACGATGCTATCGTCGCCGTCGTTATTTTTCTGGCTCATGGCCATAACTACTTCCCTTGGCGACGAGCGATGGACATGAGTTCCATGGCGTCTTCCAGTTTGAGACGGAAATCCTGGGCGATGCTATTCACGCGAGTCTGCAAGAAGTTATAAAAGAGCAAAGCGACAACGGCTACTATGATACCGGCGGCCGTGGCAATAAGAGATTCAGAGATACCGGCGGCAACGACAGAGAAACCGCTCTTGCCGGAAGAACCAATCGCTTTGAAAGACTCCATGATCCCCAAAACGGTTCCGAACAATCCCACGAAAGGAGCGGAAGAAGCAATCGTACCTAACACCCAAAGATGCTGGCGCAAGCCGGCGTTGGTTTCGGTGAGACGACGAGAGAGACGATCGCTGCGTTCTTCTGGCGTGAGTTTCTCATCAACCAACACATCGTGGGGACGCGCGATCAAAGACGTCGATCCCTGGAAGGCGGTCTTCACTTCAGCGACACGGGCGCCGGCCAAGGCGGCCTGCACGTCAGAAGCCACTTTCTGATACTCTCTGGCGAAGCCACGGAGAAAGAAAATTTTGTAGAGAGCGATGGTCCACACCAAAACGGAAAACACGAGGAGTGGATACATGATGAATCCACCTTGATGAAAGAGATCCATGCCGGTCATAAACGTCTCCTAGAATGATAAAGATATATCATAGAGACGCTCAGACAGAGTATCAACGCTTATGCTTTGCAACATTCCCGCCTCTTTTGATCTACCTTTCTCAGATCCAGATCTTCAGCTTTTCGTAGAACCACAACGTCGCGATGCTCATAAAGAGACAAAGGAAGATCGCCATCTGAGGCGGAAAGCCGAAGTACAACGTGTTGAGCACCCAGCCCATGATGCAGCTAAGAATCGTGAACACCACGGTGTGCAACCCGTAGCCAAACATGACCCGTGGGTAACAAACGAAGCGCAAGATGAAACAGCACACCACGGGAAGTAAGACGTAGGCGTTGAGCGAGAGGAAGCCCTTCACGTACATCGGATGCTGGCCCACGAAAAACGCGAAGAGGGCGACAAAGACGGCCACCACGGCGTTATCCACTTTCATGAAAATCGGATAACGAGCGGCCCGCTCACCCGGCAAAATATCATTCCACAGCACCGCACTGAGAGCGTTCAAGGAAGAATCCAGTGAACTCATCGTGGCCGACAAGATGGCCACGACCACAATTCCTCTCGTCCCTGCTCCTAGGCTTCCCACGGTCTGATCCATGAAATACTGGATGGCCGCCGGTAGACTTCCTTTGAACTCGGGCATCCCCAACACAAAGGTCGCACCGATACAAATGAAGAGCGTCTGCAAACCAACCGTCAGCCACGTCGACCACACCACCGCACGAGCTGCAATCCCGGGTGTGCGGCAGGCCTTCAACTTCTGTACGAAATCCTGCTCCACTCCGTGAGTCGTAAAATCAGACACGAAACCGCTCGCGATACCGGCCAAGATCGGGATCAAACCTGAGGTTCCGAAGGCGACAGTACTGGCCGCATCGAAGGCGTGACTAAAACCGTTCTCACCAGCTTTCTGGAGGGCCACGACGATCAACACGAGTCCACCCATCGCAATCGTTCCGAACTGGAGAATATCCGTGCGCATGACGGCCTTCAATCCGCCCGCCATGGTGTAGGAAGCCGTAATCGCCACCACACCTGCGAGCAGCCAATGATAAGGCCAGCCGTAAAAGCGAGCGACGAACGACACACCCAAGTACATGGCCCCTGCCACCGAGAGAACTTTTGAGAAGAAATACATCATCCCCATCAAACGCTGGGCCCGTTGAGCGGACGGTGTCGTGCTGGAGTAATCCTTAACACCGCGAGAAAGAGAATCGAAGACGGTCAGACCGGAGCGATAAAAATTGCGCAGCAAAAAGCGCGAGATGACCCAGCGACCCAGCATGATGCCGATGATGCCCCAGAGCAACCCCCGGCGACCTAAGATCGCCAACGCAGGAAGTTGAACGAAAGTCATGGCCGAGAACTCAGTGGCGACGATGGAAAATACGGCTTCGACTGTGGTCGCTGAACGGCCGCCAAGAAACTGCTTCTCGGCGTGCTTGCGGGGACTACTCCCGGCTTCGAGTTTCTTCATGGACTTGGTCGAATACCACGTGATGACATACAAAGCAGCGATGTAACTTATGACGAGAAAATGGTCGATCGCACTCATGGCCGACCTCCCGAAGGCTTGTCAGAAACTTTCACCAAAGCCTGATAGCTCAACAGCGTCGACATGAAACCAAAACGCGATTCATGCCACGACGCTTCCGCATTGGCCGCGGCTTCTTCGCGTAGATTCACCAAAAAAAGATTCCCGCCGCCGCTCTTGAGTTTGTAGCTTTCTGCCTCAACTAACTGACGAGCGCGAGCCAACTCAACGGCTGCCTGCTCCACGCGTCCCAACTGCAACGCGAGAGCACGCTTGTTGGCGAGGACTTCCGTTTGGTAGGTCTGGCGACCCAGATCCCAGTTGCGTTGCGCGGCCGACTGACGACTCTTGGCAGCTGCAATATTACCTTTGCCTAGGTTACGCTCGATGGGAATTTCCAGGCGTACACCAAATGACCACACATGCGGAGGATTGGTAGGATCTTCATCACCAATGTTACGTGTGTAGTCACCCCATACATCCACTTTGGGTTTTAGATCTTGCTCAGCTAGCTCCAAATCAATCCGTGATTTCTCAAAATCAGCGCCGAGATTGGCAATGTCCGGACGACGGCGCGCGATTTCTTCGACGTTAGCATTCAACTCATCACTGGCAAGCAGAGGAGCAAAGTCTTGCGGGTAATCTTGAAAAGCCTCATTCTCCGCGGGTAGCGTGGGTTCGCCATTTTCATTGCGCAAGAAAAGTGACAGGGCATACTCGGCGCGAATGCGTCTCTCCGTCGCCGCCATCAAACCCGCTTTGCGATTCGCGATGTACTGCTCATTCTCTCTCACGAGAATCTGCGGAGCATCACCACGCTGGGCACGTGATTCGAGGAACCCATTACGTGCTTCGCCGTTTTTGAGGAGATTTTTATAAACTGTTTCTACTCGTTGAGCAGTCACCCACTCCCAGTACGCGATTTCACTCAAGCGGCCGATGTCCCAGAAAGTCAGATCTTTTTCACCGCGAGCAATCTGCGAGTCAAAGCCACTGGCGCGTAATGCAGCACGAGCCGGATCAATGCTGCGATGTCGCCAGACAGAAGCCGATGCGCCCACCCGCGGTGTACCACCAGAGTTCGTGGAGACGGTGCTGAACTGCGGAGGGAACATTCCGTTGAAGCCGTAAGAGTAACCAGCGTAGACTTTAGAGTTCGCCACCTGCAGTGGCTTTTCTATCATCACATCGCTCATGGTGCGTGCCCAAAACCCCGAAGCCACGCGGTAATGATCGGCGACGAGCTTCGTATCGAAAGCGCCGCGGGCTCCGCGGACCGTTTCTTCTCCCGCCAACATGCGATCGACCGCGCCACGGACGGTGGGATGAAACTTCAGAGCACTCTCGCGCACGGCCTGGGGAGTCAGGGCGGCCCACGCAGGGAGAGCGATAAAGAGTAGAAGATATTTCATCTGTTACTCCTTCGGTAAGCTAGGGGGGAAGCCGTTGAACTGACGCCAGAGCTCGAAGCCCAAAGGCACGTTGTTCAACAGGATCCAGGAATTCAAACGGGTCCCTTGGCGAATGAAACGAGACTCAGGCCACGACTCTTTGCCGCGCGCGATGATCACGCGGAATCGGCCATCTTTATCAGCTGAAGGATCCACCATCACAACTCGACCACCGAAGGTTCCGACGGCCACACTTGGCCAGCCGGAGAATTGAATCGCGGGCCACCCTTCAAACTGCAAACGCACCTTGGCGCCGATGCGAACGAGCGGAAGATCCATGCCGCGGATATAAACTTCCGCCGCAAGGTCCTCACCCTCAGGAACAAACTCTGCGAGGATTTCACCTTCACTCACCACCGCAGTTCCCGCACCCGCCTTGAGACGAAGGACGAACCCATCTTCAGGGGCACGGATGACTTGGTTGGATTGACGAGTGTAACGAGATTCGGCTTGGGTCAGCATGGCAAGTGCTCCGGCTTCCGCCGACTGAGCATTCTTCAGAGCAATCAATGCCCCCTCATAGTCCTTGCGTGAGCTAATGCCTTTGGCGAACAGTTCTTTTTGACGTGAGTGATCGTACTCCGAAGCTTGTGCCACGGCCTTGGCCGCTTCCCACTGCTTGGTGGAAGCATCGAGTTCGATCTTCAAGCGCTCGAGGAACATCGGGTCGACGTCTGAAATCTCGACGACCGGATCACCCTTCTTCAAGGCCTGCCCTTCGGTCACATGCCACTTTTTAATTTTTCCGGCGAACGGTGCCGCGATATTTTGCAACCGTTTATCAGGCGAGAAAGCGATGACTCGACCATCACCCGTTGACGTCTGCTGCCATGGCAACAGGACCAACATGATGCTGATGAACATGATGAACATCACGAGGACACGTGCACCGAAGCGAGCAATCTCCGGAGCATCATGGGCACGAACGATTTCTTCGAGGCTATGGTTTTCCCATTTTCTTTGCTTATTCATGCTTTTCTACCTCACGCAAGACGGCGATTTCACCGTCGAGTTCCATCGCACCTGCCCGTTCAAGCACCAAGTAACGATCAAAGTTGCCTTTCAAGACCCGTTGAGACAGGAAGAGCACCGTCCAGGACTCATTTTT
This sequence comes from Pseudomonadota bacterium, assembly GCA_027486525.1. Classification (GTDB taxonomy): domain Bacteria; phylum Bdellovibrionota; class Bacteriovoracia; order Bacteriovoracales; family Bacteriovoracaceae; genus UBA6144. The sequence continues at coordinate 8,238 of JAIXOY010000069.1, read as the reverse complement.
ATCCAGTAGTGCTTTCTTCACGGCACGACGTTTTTCGTGGGACATTTTATCGAAATCACTGGTGACTAAAACGAGTGATGGTTTCGTGACGATCGCCCGCGCACCTTGCAAGGCAATCGACTCAGAGATACTGAGCGGGTAACCGTTGGGCAGTAGCTCTGTCTCAAGTCCCTTGGGTAGTTGCTTTACTTTCTCCAGGAGACCGACCAACTCCAAGGCATCTTCAATCTCCGTCGTCGATGCGGGGTGATCCATGAAACCCACCATGTTGTCGCGAATGGAAGCCGAGAAGAAACGACCAATGCCGAGCACCGCGACTCTCCCTCGGAGTTCCGAGAAATCAATATCATCGAGACGCTTTCCACCAATGCGCAACTCTCCTGCTTTAGGAGGCAAGAAGCCTTCCAAAGAACGATTCATCGTGCGAGCCGCAGCAAAACTCCTGACGTAAGCATAGACTCTCTGACCCGCAGCAATCTTAAAGTTCAAGTGTACGTTCTCATCGAAGTCGGCTTTCTCGAATGAAATCTCCAGTGCTCCCGCTGGAAGTTCTGAGGAAGGATGACTTTTCTCAAGAGGATGGCTCCAAAACTCAGCAAGTTTGTCGAGGTTCGTGCTGTAGTCGTAAACGCTAATATAAAAATTCTGCAGCCGTGGCAGAGAAGAGAGCAACATGGTGACGACGATGAAGGCTGCCACCAACTGGCCAACGCTCAACTCGCCGGCTTGTACCAGTAAGTAACCAAGTCCCAAAAGCGCCGCATACACAAAGGCGTTGATGGCCTGCAGAGCGATCGCTTGGCCAAACTGCTGGCGAAAGAGGTTACCGCGCTTGATGCTCCAATCTTCTAGCAGGTGCACGAAATGTTTCTCAGCGTAACGACGACCGTTCTTCGACATGAAAAGTGGACGAGCACGCAAGACTTCGTCAACCCATCCCATGGCATGGTAGCGTGTGTCCGCTTCCGGTGTTCCGGCCTCCACACCCTTTGGACCAAACATCATCCAGCTGCCAATCAGCATGGCCGTTATGAATAAACCAAACATCAAAAAGTAAGGGTGGTAAAGACACAGGAGACCCATGCTGATGATGTACTGAACACCAAAGCCGATCCCATCCACAAAAAAAGTAATCATGCTACTTTGTGCCAGCAACACATCTACGAAGCGTTTTGAAAGTTGTGGCCGATTGATCGACTGAAAGTGCGTGTCTAAATAGCGCGTGGAGTTTTGCAGGATCGTCTGGCCGTAGCGCAAGAAGAGACGGCGACGCAGAACTTCGATGGCGTGAAACTGGATGACTTGTATTCCACCAGAGAAAACCAGGATTACGAACAAGACGAGCGACATCACCACAATGGGTTGGGTGACGTTCAAGATTCCTAAGTTCGTTATGATCGATTGGACCGACACCGGCAGAACAAGACTCAAAATACTGATGGCCACCGAGTTGACCAGGATAAGTTTAATAAACGCTTTCTCCGGCGCGACCATCTCACGGAGGTTCTGGAAGAACGGAGCTCCTGTGCGGATGTCGCCAGTAAGTTTCCACAAATTCAACATAGTTGTTTCCTTAAAAGATCAGCGACTGGAAGCAGGTAGACGAAGAAAATTAAGCGAGGAAAGGTGGCGGAGTGGAAAGATTGCGGTGGAGGTAGACCACACTATCGTAGGTGAGGAACAACTTTTGAGGTGTCGAAATAATGTCTTGCTCTAAGCCTGCGTCTAGAACGATCACCCACAACACGAGAAGTTCATTCAAGCTAGGAGTGACTACAAATACAGGCTGGCCTTCTTTCTCACGAGTGATCGTTGCCATCACCTCTGTATCAGTACAGTGAGCACACAACTGGCTGTCATCAGCGAGGTTACTCGCTGGCGAAGCCCAAACAAAGGGCATGAGCAAAAGTTGAAGGACTAGAATCCATGGGGCCATACACTTATTCTAGGGCCGGGCCCAAGAAAACCAAGACAATTTTTAGGGACTCTTAATGGAAACATTTTGCCCGACAACTTTGCTCTAAACCTCAGAAGGCGACGGACATTGATCCGACTAAGAAAGTGTCGTGAGTTTTAGCTCCATCCTTCCCCGAGTAAATCGCATCGCTACTTTGCAAACGTCTTACTTCAAGCCGTGTCAGTGCCCCTTCTTCAAACGTGTGATCAATGTTGGCCGAAACTCCGAAGACGCGAAACCCACCGGCCGTTCCCGTAGGGTTTATGGCGCCTTTCTGATCGTGAAAGTATTCAAGACGACCCGCTGCAGCCCAGGCTTCTTTAAATCTCCAACGCCATTGTGAGGATGTCGCTCCCCAGGCCAAAGCCTGCTCTTTCCCTGGTACATTTTGCGTCCCTACATCAACTGCTCCCTTCCAATCGACCTTCTCACCCGGAATTTCTAAGTGAAGATTTTGGTAGGTCCGCAAACCTGAAGTTTGTCTTCCAGGGAAAAGTTCATGACCTACCTGTGTGTTGTAAGTCAGCGCCTTCTCGCCGAAGCGCCACACATATTGTGTCCCGACGGCCTTGCCGTTATTGTTCTCGCGAATGTTTTGCCAACCGTTCAGTAGATGCAACTGCCAATTCTTTCCAGAGAGTCGCAGGCCCGTGGTGTAGTAAGGAACGTAATCAAGTTGCAAGCTGCGAGAGTAGGTCCAGTTATCTTTGGAGACCCAGGACTCGTTACCAATGTGGCCAAGGTAAATCCCGGCATCCAACCAAAGCTCATCAGAAAGTTTTATTCCGGCGTAGGCCTCTTGCAGATGCTTCAGTCCCTCACCCTGCTTGGGTTCAGCGGCGTAGTTAATATCCACACTGTCGCCATACTGAAAGGTGAGCACTCCACGTTTACGACCTTGCTCTACCTTGGCCCCCAGCATCGCCAGATTAATGCCTAAGGCGTCATGCTTTAAAGGCTGAGTGGTGTAAGAGCGCTCTTTGCTCTCTGGACGATTAAAATCCCAAGCGTAGTAGGTGTCGACAAACCCGTGCCAAGTCACAAGGGGTGCAACAGCGAAAAGTATATTTTTATTCATGAGTATCCTCCGTGACTAAATTATTAGAGGAGGACACGTTAAAAAGGCGTGAAAATGCCGCTTTTAACACCGTTTTAACACCACCGGCTTTCTCTTTTCCGCCGTTTTACTACCTAGAGTCCGACAATGAGTTCAATCACAAGGAGCCCGCTATGCCTCGCCAAGATGTCCTTACTCTGCTCATTTACTTTGGTGTCCTGCTGACACTTGCTTACCCTCTGGCGAAGATGATGGCCAAGGTCTTGGAAGGGCAGATTCCTGTCTTTCTTCGTTGGCTGGCACCGATCGAGCATTTTTGCTATCGCGTCGCGGGAATTAATCCGGCCACAGAACAGAAAGCCATTCCTTATCTAAAAGACCTCCTTGTCTTTAACTTCGTGGGTTTCATTTTTCTTTTCGTCATGCTGTTGTTGCAAGGTCTTCTGCCACTGAACCCGCAAAACTTCGCGGGTCTATCATGGCACCTCGCCTTCAACACCGCCGTGAGCTTCGTGACGAACACCAACTGGCAGGCCTACAGCGGTGAAGCTGCTCTTAGTAATTTCTCACAGATGATTGGACTGACGACACAGAACTTTGTCTCGGCAGCAACCGGTCTTGCTATTGTCGCCGTCATCGCGCGCGGCTTATCACGTAAAGTCGATGGCCGCTTAGGTAATTTTGCCGCGGACCTTGTGCGCGGCACGCTCTACATCCTTCTGCCACTCTCGATTGTCTGGGCCGTGCTCCTCGCGAGCACCGGCGTAGTGCAATCTTTCAGCGCATTCCCGACGGCCACGACTCTGGAAGGCACTGAGCAAGTGATTCCCCTGGGCCCGGCCGCGAGTCAAATCGCCATCAAGCAACTGGGTACCAACGGCGGCGGTTTCTTCGGCGTGAACTCGGCCCATCCCTTTGAAAATCCCACGCCTTTCTCGAACTTCCTGCAAGTCTTAGCGATCCTCTTACTTCCTGTCGCGCAAGTGTTTGCGCTCGGATTTATGCTCGGTCGTCCCAAGGAAGGCCGCGCCATCCTTGCGGCGATGTTTCTTTTGTTCATTCCTTTGCTCTGCTTCGCGCTCTGGTCTGAGCACCAAGGTGTGCCAGGCCTCGGCGCCAATATGGAAGGTAAAGAAGTTCGCCTCGGTGTCACCGAGTCCGTGCTGTGGGGCGTGGCCACAACGGCAGCGTCAAACGGCTCCGTGAATGCCATGCACTCATCTTTCACTCCACTCGCGGGCCTGGTTTTTATCTTCCAAATGCTCACCGGTGAAGTGGTCTTCGGTGGCGCCGGCGCTGGTCTTTATGGCATGGCGCTTTACGCGATCATCACTCTATTTCTAGCGGGTCTCATGGTGGGACGCTCCCCGGAATGGCTCGGAAAAAAAATCGAGGCCTATGAAGTCAAACTCGCGCTGGTCGCACTCCTTGTTCCCAGCGCGCTCGTTCTCCTGGGTACGAGCCTGGGTGTCATCATGCCGTGGGGCCTCGGCGCGCTGGCGCACCAAGGACCTCACGGTCTTTCCGAAATCCTCTACGGCTTCGCTTCCACCGTGGGCAACAACGGCTCGGCTTTTGGTGGCCTGGGTGCCGGCAGCGCTGCGCTCAATACGATTTTTGGCTTTTGCATGTTGATCGGCCGCTTCGTCGTCATCATTCCGATCGTGCTGATCATGGGAAGCCTCGGGGCGAAACGTGCGGTTCCCCCATCCAGCGGTACATTTCCGACAGATGGTCCGTTGTTTGTTGTTCTCTTGGCGGGAGTTGTACTGATTTTCGGCGCCCTCACCTTCTTCCCCGTCTTAGTGCTGGGCCCGATCGCCGAACATTTTCTCATGCTCGCTGGCAGCACATTTTAAGGAGTGACCATGAAAACCGCACAACCCCTATTTAATCTCCACGATGTGCAACGCGCGACCGTGGATAGCTTCATCAAACTCAATCCGCAAACTCAGTGGAAGAATCCCGTCATGTTCGTGGTGTTCATCGGCGCCATTCTCACCACCGGTATCACGGTCGTGCATTTCAGTGGCTTCAACCTGCAAATCTCTATCTGGCTTTGGTTCACCGTGCTCTTCGCCAACTTCGCCGAGGCACTTGCTGAGGGCAAGGGCAAGGCGCAAGCCGAAGCGTTGCGTTCGGCGAAGCAAAATCTCACGGCAAAAAAACTCGACGGCAAAACCGAATCCACCGTGGCGGCGAATCTGCTTAAAAAAGGTGACCTCTACGTGTGCGTCGCCGGCGACATGATCGCCGCGGACGGCGAAGTGGTGGAAGGAATCGCGTCGGTGGATGAAAGTGCCATCACGGGCGAATCCGCGCCTGTCATTCGCGAATCCGGTGGTGACCGCTCGGCTGTGACCGCAGGGACCCGCGTTCAATCCGACCGCATCGTGGTTCGTGTCACGGCCGCCCCGGGCGAATCCTACATTGATAAGCTCATTGCCTTGGTGGAAGGGGCCACTCGTCAGAAAACTCCCAATGAAGTCGCCCTGAGTATTTTGCTCGTCGCCCTTACGGCCGTGTTTTTTCTCGCCGTTGTCACCTTGAAAGGATTCATCGCTTACAGCAGCGCCGATGAGGCCGTTCGCGCCTCCTACTCTATTCCCGTCATGATCGCTCTCTTGGTGTGCTTGATCCCAACGACCATTGGCGGACTCTTGTCTGCCATTGGCATCAGCGGGATGGAGCGGCTGCTGCGCAAAAATATCATCGCGAAATCCGGCAAGGCCGTGGAAGCCGCCGGCGATGTGGATGTGCTGTTGCTGGATAAAACCGGCACGATCACACTGGGCAATCGCATGGCCCATGAGTTTTTTCCAGCTTCGCATGTGAGCAAAGACGAACTCGCCACCGCCGCCATGCTCTGTTCTGCGAAGGATGACACACCGGAAGGCCGCTCCATCGTCCAGCTCGCGGAAGGCCGCTACCAAACGAAAGCGGACTTCTCTGGAGCGACGCTGGAGTTTATCCCCTTCTCCGCTGAGACACGCATGAGCGGGATTAACATTGAGAACGCCCAAGGCCGCCGTGAACTTCGCAAAGGTGCGAGTGATGCCGTGGAACGGTTTGTGAAAAACCTGGGTGGTGATTTTCCCGACATGGTGAAGAACCAAGTCCGGGCCGTGGCCCAAGAAGGCGGCACGCCGCTGGTAGTCTGCGACGGCGCCAAAGTCTTAGGCGTGATTCAACTCAAGGACATCGTCAAGGCCGGCATCAAAGAACGCTTCGCTCAACTTCGTCGCATGGGCATCAAAACCGTCATGATCACCGGCGATAACCCACTCACCGCCGCGGCCATTGCCGCTGAAGCTGGCGTGGATGATTTTATGGCGGAGGCCACACCCGAAGCAAAACTCGCGCGCATTCGTAAAGAACAGCAAGAAGGCCACATGGTCGCGATGGTGGGTGATGGCACCAACGATGCACCGGCGCTCGCGCAAGCTGACGTGGGTGTCGCCATGAACACCGGAACCCAGGCCGCTCGCGAAGCAGGCAACATGGTGGATCTGGATTCCAATCCCACGAAGCTCATTGAAGTCGTCGAAACCGGCAAACAACTCTTGATGACTCGCGGAGCGCTCACCACTTTCTCTATCGCGAACGATGTCGCCAAGTACTTCGCAATTTTGCCAGCCATTTTTGCAGGCATCTATCTTGTGAATGGCATCGGTTCTCTCGAAGCTCTCGACATCATGGGCCTGCACTCTCCGGAAAGTGCGATCTTGTCCGCGGTTATCTTCAACGCGCTCATCATCGTGGCTTTGATTCCTCTTGCGCTCAAAGGTCTGACCTACCGACCACTGGGTGCCAAAGAAATCTTGGCGCGCAATTTAGTCTTGTATGGTCTCGGTGGTTTGATCGTGCCGTTCCTCGGAATCTGGCTGATCGATCGCGTACTTGTTCTCCTAAGTCTGGTTTAAGGAGTCTTTATGAATATGCTTCGTTTGTTTCTAGCTCTCACACTACTCTGCGGCGTTCTCTATCCTCTGGGCGTCACGGTCGTGGCGCAAACACTCTTCAGTGAGAAAGCTCAGGGTTCACAAATCAAAGTTGACGGGAAGTTGGTGGGCTCCTCACTCCTCGCGCAAAAATTCGTGGGAGAGAGTTACTTCCACCCCCGGCCATCGGCAGGAGACTACGCCACAGTTTCCAGTGCGGCCTCGCAGCACTCTCCGACTCACAAAGCAGGAACTCTCGCGCGAGAAGAGCGCCGCACGGCCCAGCCTTCCGCTGGTGTGGACGCGTGGACGACTTCTGGCTCGGGGCTTGATCCCCACGTCTCGCTCCAAACTGCCATCTCGCAAATTCCCCGTGTCGCTGCAGCGCGCGGCATGGCGCCAGAGGAGTTAACCGCCCTTATAGAGAAGCTTTCCGAGGGCACTACTTTAGGTATCTGGGGACGTTCAAGAGTGAATGTCTTAGAATTAAACCTAGCTCTCATGACCAAGGGATTGAATGCCGACGCCGGAACAGCTTCTCAACAGCCTTAAGCGCCAAGAAACGCGGCAGGGTCAGGGCCGTCTTAAAATTTACCTCGGCATGGTCGCCGGCGTAGGAAAGACCTACGCCATGCTGAAGAGCGCTCACCAACTTAAGGCGCAAAACATCGATGTGGTCGTCGGCTATATCGAAACTCATGGACGCGTGGATACCATCGCTCAAATCGGCGACCTCGAAGTGCTCCCTCGTCTCAAGCTGCAGCACCGCGATGTGGAGATGGAAGAGTTCGACCTGGATCTCGCCCTCAAAAGAAAACCGACACTGGTGCTCGTCGATGAACTCGCTCACACCAATGTTCCCGGCTCTCGTCACCCCAAACGTTACCAGGATGTGCTGGAACTCTTAGGTCGTGGCATTGATGTCCATACGACTCTGAATGTGCAGCACTTGCAAAGTCGCGCCGACACCGTTGCTCAAGTGACCGGTGTCATCGTCCAAGAGATCGTGCCCGACTCTTTAATTGACCGCGCCGACGATATCATTTTCATCGACCAAGATCCCGATGAGGTCATTGCTCGTTTACACCAAGGAAAGATCTACCCTCCTGATAAAGCGATTGCGGCCGCGGGCAACTTTTTTAAAGAGGACAACCTCACCGCTCTTCGCGAGATCGGCCTCAGACTCATGGCCGAACGGGTGGATCATGAACTGACGGAGATGAAGACACTGCAAGGTGTTCCTCGTGGCGCCCGTCCGCACCATCGCCTCGTCGTGGCCGTCT
>JAIXOY010000212.1 GCA_027486525.1 Pseudomonadota bacterium | reverse complement strand
GTCGAATCTGACCACGGCCCGGTAGGCCGCTACGTCGAAAAAGTTCCCCAGCAAACGCTCGCCCAAGAGTTCTGCGGCATCATGGATGTCCACTTCACTCAGCAGACGAGTACCCAGTGGACCTTTGCCGGAGAGATGAGCGAACTCCCCATCACCGGTATGGTGGATATCTCTAAAAGTTATTTCCATAATCATGTCTGGGTGGATGTCACGACCCTGCTCCGGCTCGAGGTTGTTCCGCTACCGGCGATGGACCTGAACTCGCTGAACCTGACAAATCTCAGTCTGTGCCAAGCCTCCGTATGTGGAGTAGAAGAAGACCTCTCTTATTTAAAGCAGTAAAACATGCATTCGATCGGCGAAGAGGTTCGCGTAGAAGTTCTGGCCCGCAGCCTAGCGCCGGCGATCACTTTTGCCGTCCTCGCCGTCTTCGTATTTTTGACGCCCGAAGATTCAGCACATCATCATTTTTTTGTAGGAATCCCCTGCGCATTGATCATCGCAACGAGTGTGTGGCGCGGACTTATTTATGCGGAGACTCGCAAGACCGATTCTATCCCCGCAGGCCTTTGGACTCAATTCAACATCGCCAGTGCCATCAATTCAATCTGCTGGGGAACGGCGCTCGCGTCGGTGGTTTTCCAGAACGAGACATCGCCTCTGATCATCACCTTCACTCTCCTGATTGCTTCTTCGATTGCGAACGCTTCGATCTTCACTCTCGGAAATGATGCGAAACTGCATGTGACATTCGTGACTCTCACCCTCGCGCCGCTGATCTGCATCTGCGTTTATCGCTACTCCACAAACTCCGGCTCTGACATTGGTTACCTGAGTATTTCCTTGATGCTCTTCATCGGCTTGCTCTACATCCTGTTTCAAGGAAGAATCACCCGGAAGCGCTTTGCCCATTTGATCGCCACGCAGCGGGATCTTTTAGAGCAACGATCCATGACGGAACACGCGAACCGTCTCACCTCCCTCGGAGAACTCGCCGCGGGATTTGCTCATGAAATCAATAACCCTCTCACTGTCATCACGGGAAACATCGACCTGATTGCAAAACAGGATCTCGATGCGACTTTGCTGAAGTACGCGAGCCGTGCCATGGCCGCTTCTCAGCGCATCTCAAAGATTGTTAAGAATTTACGCACACTTTCTCATCGCAGTGTCGAAGAAGTGCGTGAAGACCATGAAATCACCGCCCTCATCAAAGACACGCTCGAACTCTATGAAGACCGTTTGCAAAATCGCAAGATCACCCTCGAGTTACAATTGCTGGAACAGGTGGTTTACTGTGATCTCGTGCAGATCGAGCAGATCCTCCTCAATCTTCTAAACAACGCGATTGAAGCCGTTGCCGATCTACCGGAAGGCGAGCGCTGGCTCAAGATCCAGATCAGCCGGCTAGACCAGACCCTGGTGATTGCCGTGAGTAACGGCGGGCCCGTGATCAGTAGCGTGATTGCGGATAAAATCTTTACGCCCTTTTTCACCACCAAGCCGGTTGGCCAGGGTATGGGGCTAGGATTGGCCATCTCTCGCACCATCGCCCTGAATCACCATGGTGATCTGCGGCTCGAAACGAAAGACGGCCATACCTGTTTCTGTCTAGTCTTACCCTTGGTGCTCTAGTTTCTGCGATACTCTTCGCGGCGACAAGTGACGGCGACTTCCGCGGACACCAGCTGCAGCGATGAGATGTTAAGGTTCTTCAACTTGCCTGCGCCCACGCCCTCGCACGGCGCCTCGAGCGCGAACGAGCCGCTGTCAGCCTGAACGGTCAGCGTGCAGAGCTCGCCGCCCGCGTCGGCGAACGAGATCTCGTCACCGCCAAAGTACTCGAAGGGAGCCGTGTTGCCACGCTCACCGGCCGCGATGTCCACTTTCCCTTTGTGAATCCCGACCACCTCACCGTCGTCGATGAAAGTCACGTCCTGGTCGGCGATCTTTCCTTCGCAGACGACGAGCTGGACGGCGAAGGCTTGAGTACCAGTCAATGCGAGGACAGCGGCGATCACAAAATTCTTCATGGGAACTCCCTTGTGTTGTTGTAGGTCTTGGAGGAACGCTAACATGTGACCAAAAGAGCCAAGGGGTTTGGATAATTTCTTTACAGTGGATACTGGTTACCTCGGTAAACAGTCGGTTCAGTGGAGGTCGACGGTGGTTTCCCAGCCGTAATGATCTGAAATGTGAGTCTTCACACCCTTCCGTGTCGTCATCTCGTCGGTGAAGACCAGTGCCCCGTCGCGCGCCGTGAGATTGGGTGACACGTAGATGTGATCGATCTTTCCGTTGTCGTGCTCTTTGAATGAATTGCTGCTGCAGCTGGTGCTCGCTCCTGCGGGGTCGAAAGGCGCTTGAGCAAACCGTGGGAAAAATTTCGCAAAGTCATTCCAGGACCGATCATTGCTGACGGGGTTGGGGCCAAAATTAAAATCGCCACCAAAGATCAGTGGTTCACCACGGGTCTGTTCGAGCAAGAACTTCGATGCCTGTGTGACCTGCGAGTAGCGGACATTCTGATAAGAAGCACAGTGCTCAAAGTCGCTGTCGTCGCAGTAGTTGGCCACCAAGTGGGTGGTGGCAATCCAGAGCGGATGGCCATCAGGCAAGCGGGCCCGCGCCAGGTACACTGACTTACGAACCAAGCCTTCGCCGTGCTTGCACATGGCCTGGAGACCACTGGGGCGAACGATTGTTTTACGTTGCTGTTCCTCGAGAGGAAATTTCGACAGGATCAGCAGGCCTGAGCCCAGATTTTTTTCTCGCTTCGAAGATCCCGTGGACCGCAAGTTCATCACGTGAGGAAAACCGCAGCGGCTCAGCCGGGTCCGATGATTCGTGGTCCAGGCTTCTTGCAGCATCACGATGTCCCAAGGACCGGCACGCAAGCGAGTGCAGAGCTCGTTCATGCGCTCTTCAGTGAAGCGGCTTTCGGTGAAGTCGGGTTTCGCGTAGACGTTATAGGTCAGCACACGAACAGACGTGACGGCACTGACCGTAGAGGCCATGAGGATGCCCAGAAGAAGTAACCCTAAATGCATGGAAAAAATCTAACAGATGTCCGGACTAAGTTACAGTACCCCGAATAGATAATTCAGGACCGTCAGTCCCGACCCGGCCACCACGGGAATGGTAAGATTGTCGTCGATGTTGAAGGCCGACATCATCTCGCCCAAGGCACCGACCACGCCGCCAAGTATCGCAAACCATAGGAGCTCGGAGCCACCAGCTCCGTAACTCATGCCGTAGAAGAGCGTGAGGAGGTAGCAGGTGAAGAAGCAGGCGATGGCGCCCTGAAGAGACTTATTAGGCATGATCTTGTCTTTGCCATAGAGAATGCCAAAGAACGATGAGATGGGATCGGAGAACACCAGGAACATGACGGACAGCAGAGCGATGCGCGGCTCGAAGACCAGCAAGGCGATGGAAACTCCCAGGGCGTAAAACGGAAAACCCGTGAAGCCATTGCGCTCAGAGGCCCGCATGAACGGACCCATCAGGCCAATGACGAGGGCGTTGAGCTTTTCGCTGCGCTGACGAATGATATCGACGGAGAATCCTCCCACGGCGACGGCGAGAATCGCCCAGCCCCACAGCTGCGTCAGTTCGCCCGTCTGATAATAGACAAACAAACAGGCCGAGCCGCTGCCCATGTGCCAAAGCTTGCGGAGAATATGGAGATCGTTGCGCTTAGCGAGCACACGATTGAGTGGATTGTTAGTGAGGGCCGCACGTACTGACACGAAAGTCCTTGGAAGCTAAATAAATAATACCCAAGTTCGTCGAAATCTTACAAAGCCTCACTTTAAAGACTTTCAGCCGGCCCGTCCACCTCTCGTGTACCTTTTTCATAAACCCCAGCATTTTCTTAGTATTACGCCCTTTCTGAACCGCGAAAAGGGTCGCTATAATGCTAGCAACAAGGATGTGATTCTATGGCGATAGGCCAGGGCGATGCCGGCATGGGTGCTGGTTTTTTGGGCCCGCAATCCAATAAAAAGATTTGGGCCATTGGTGGCGGTAAAGGTGGCGTGGGCAAGAGCCTCGTGACGGCCAACATTTCTATTTGTCTCGCCTTGATGGGTTACAAAGTTGTCGCCGTTGACCTCGATCTCGGTGGCGCAAACTTGCACACGTGTTTGGGACTTCCGATTCCAGAACTCACACTCTCTGATTACGTTTCGAAGAAAGTCACGCGCTTCGAAGACCTTCTCGTGAAGACGCCGATTCCGAACTTGATGATCGTCTCTGGGGCGCAAGATGAGATTGGCATCGCCAACCTCAAGCACATGCACAAAAACAAAATCATCTCGAAGCTCCACTCGATCGATGCGGATTTCATTCTGTTCGATCTCGGAGCCGGAACATCGTTCAACACCGTCGACTTCTTCATCACTGCTGATAAGGGCATTTTGGTTTCGTTGCCCGAGCCGACGTCGATCGAGAACACCTACCGCTTCATCAAGACGGTGTACTACCGCCGCTTGAAAATGTTGGAAGGCTTCCTTGATATCGAGCCACTGATCAATCAGGCCATGAACGCGAAGCTCTCGAGCCCTAACAGTTCTCCGACGGACATGGTGAAGAAAGTCATCGAGATCAATCCGCAGATGGGCATGCGGTTGCGCCAGGAGATTGCGCGCTTCCAACCCTCGTTGATCTTGAACCAAGTGCGCAGCCAAGCTGATATTGATATCGGCTTCTCGATTCAGAGCGTGTGCCGTCGCTACTTTGGTATTGAGATGGACTACGTCGGCTACCTGGACCACGACGCCACGGTTTGGCAGTCGGTAAAGAAACGCAAACCACTCCTCATGGAGTTTCCGAACTCGAAGCTCGTGCATCACTTCGATCGCATCGTCCACCGCCTCCTCGGCGTCGCTTAAAAGGATTAGGCATGGATACGGAAAAGAAAAATTACTACGAAGTCCTCGAAATCCCCATGGGAGCGACCCCGCAAGAAATCGAGCGCGCCTACACGCGGGCCCGCAACGCGTACTCGGGTGACTCTGTCGCGCTGTACTCGCTGATGTCGCAGGCGGAATGCGATGCGATCGTGAATCAGATCGAAGAGGCCTACGCGATTTTGGGTTTCCCGGAAAAACGTCGCGAGTACGATCGGGTGCGCGGCTTCAACCACGCTCCACGCAACCCGTTCGAAGATTCCGTGAGCACGCCTCATGTCATCGAGCGCTCAGCACCGGCACCGGTTCGCAACGACGACTTCAAAGACACGAACCTGCCTGCCCAAGAAGCGCGGCCCAACTTCCAATACGAAGACTACGGTTCAAACCTGCAGGAAGCGAAAGTTTCTAAAGTCCAGGCCCTGAAGAAATTCGGTCTCGATTACAGCGTCGATCCAGCGATGGAACAAAAGATTGAACAATCGACGGAGTTCAGCGGCGCTTACCTTCGCCAGATCCGCGAATACAAAAACGTCGACATGGCCCGTTTGGTAGAGATGACTCGGATCTCACGCACGCACCTGGAAGCGATCGAGAACGATAACCTCTCGAAGCTTCCGGCCGATGTGTACACCCGCGGTTTCGTGTCTCAATTGGCGAAAGTCCTGAAACTCAACCCGGACTTGGTGGCCACTTCATACCTTCACCACATCAAGCGTCTCAGAGGCGCGAAGTAAGTATGACAGGCGCGGACACGATTGACGTCGACGCGCGGATCATCACCGTGACCGAAGACGATCGGGAGAACTACCGCCGGCTTGATCACTGGCTCGTCGCCAAACTTCCGGACCTCTCTCGCACCACGATCAAACGTCTCTTCGATGACGAGAACATCACCACCGTCGACGGAAAGCCTCTCTCGTTGAATAAGATGCCCGCGGCGAACACCGAGATCGAAGTGGAGATCCCGCCGGTCATCACCACTGAATTGGTGGCGCAGAACATCCCACTCGATATCCTCTTCGAAGATGAGCACCTCATCATCATCGTGAAACCGGCCGGTCTGTGCGTGCACCCAGCTCCGGGCCACCCTGATAAAACATTAGTGAATGCCATTCTTTACCACTGCCCGGACCTCGCGGGGATTGGCGGCGAGAAGCGGCCAGGGATCGTGCACCGCCTTGATCTCGGAACTTCCGGGGTGATGGTGGTGGCGAAAACACAGAAGGCCCACGAAGGACTCGTGCAGCTCTTCTCCAGCCACGACATAGAACGTGCCTACGAAGCTGTGCTGTGGGGCCATCCCAAGATGCAGGCGGGGAAAATTGAAACGTTCATCGGGCGGCACCCGGCCCATCGGCAAAAACAAAGCTGCTTAGTGAAGGGTGGCAAGAAAGCCATCAGCCACTTCAAGATGCTCAAGAGTAACAAGAATCTCCATCACGCTGAATTCCGTCTGGAAACAGGTCGCACGCACCAGATTCGGGTGCACGCTTCGCAGTTCTTGCAGACTCCGGTGGTGTGTGACCCGCTGTACGCCGAAGTCACGCACCAGATGGCCCGCATGCCAGAAGACGTCATCGCGCTGGTGAAAGATTGGCCCTATCAATTGCTGCACGCCCGAGTGCTTGGGTTTAAGCATCCCGTCACCGGCGAGGCCCTGCGCTTTGAAGCCCCGCTCCCCTCTCCCATGCAACAGGTGGTCGACCTGATATGAATCTGCTGTTTGAGAAAAAACTCTCGCACGGTTGGTTCCGTGCGTTTGATCAAAAGCCCGCACTTCCTTTTGCCCATGTTCACCAGACTCATTCGGTGAAAGTCTTGTCGACCGCCACACCAGAACTTCACGTTCAGGAAGCCGACGGGATCGTCTCCCCTGGCGGCGAGATGATGGCGATCAAAACCGCAGATTGCATGCCGGTCGCGATTGAAGGGAAGCTCGGTGCGGCCCTGCTTCATGCGGGCTGGCGTGGGCTGGCCGGTGGTATCCTCACAGCTGGAGAAGTGCAGAAGCTTCAACCGCGGGAAGCTTTCATCGGGCCGTGTATCCGTGCCTGCTGCTTTGAAGTCACCGGTGAGTTCGGCGCAAATTTCCGCCACACGCCCGTCACAAAACAGAGCGATGGCTCTCTGCGCTTTGATCTCGTGGCCGAGGCCTACCGGCAGCTCAAAGACAAGTTTAGTGACATCCAAGTAAGCGACTCGGGTGTTTGCACCTGCTGCGACACAAAATATCCAAGCTATCGTAGAGACAAGACTCCACAACGCATTTGGAATCTCTACGTCCCGCTGGCACAATAGAAAGCAACAAAGGACGCACCATGAATAAGCCAGGTCT
>JAIXOY010000079.1 GCA_027486525.1 Pseudomonadota bacterium | reverse complement strand
TGGCTGACCGTTCGGATCGGGCTGGCCCTGCACCGGATCGCCCGCCTCGCCCTGACCTTGACCAGTACCGCCCTGCTGCTTATCACCGAACTTGAAGCGCGGGATATCGATCGACGGCATCGGCACAGTGAACTTGTCCGTGCCCTTGGGGATGATTTGCTGGCCTTGCGAAACGTAGCGCCGCAGATTATCCCGGATCTTACCCTTGATAATCTTGCGGAAGCGCGCGTGGTCTCTCTTGATCGGATGATCCATTGCTTACGCCTTAATTGAATCGCCTTTCGCGAAAATCGAAGCCACAAAGTTCAATGCATCAGTTGCGCAGATTTCGCAGTAACCGAAGTTTTTGATGAGGCGGGTTTTCACCACTTCAATCTTCTCCTGGGTCTGCTTATCGACAACGTTTGAAATGATCGTCGTGAGTTTGATCGTGTCTTTCTGATCCTCGAAGAGCTTCAACTCAAGCGCGCGGTGCAGACGTTCGTTCATTTTGAAATCGAACTGCTTGCCTTCGATCGCCAGGGCGCCGATGTAGTTCATCAACTCGCGGCGGAAGTCGTCTTTGCGTGAATCAGGGATGTCGATTTTTTCTTCGATCGAGCGCATGAAACGCTCATCCGCTTCTTCCAGCTTGTTCGAGTACTTGTTACGGATCTTCTCTTTCTGCGTGTGGGCCTTGACGTTATCCACGTAGTTCGCACAAAGAGTTTGAATCGCACTTTCATCAACGCTGATGGCTTTCTGGACGTCGTTCTTCACGATGTCTTCGTACTCTTGGCGCACGATCGCGAGAGACTCGCGGTAGTGGTCCAGTTGATCCGGCGAATTGATCAAAGCGTGGTGCTTCAAGCCGGACTCGAGTTCGTTGAACACCATGAAGGGGTTCAAGCAACCGACGTGCCCGTTCTTCACGAGAGCGTTCGAGATCTTATCTTGGATATAACGAGGAGAAATACCCTCGAGACCTTCGCGAACGGCTTCTTTCCGAAGCTCTTTCACGTTGTCTTCATTGTAACCAGGGAGAGTCTTACCGTTATACAGCTTCAGCTTCTGAAGCTTCGTGAGGTCCGACTTCTTCGGCTCTTCCAGACGAGTCAAAATCGCCCACATGGACGCCATCTCAAGGGTATGAGGGGCGATGTGGATATTGGGAATCGTGTCCTTGTTATAGTCTTTCTTGTAGATGCGCGCTTCTTGGTCAAGGCGGGTGATGTACGGCACGTCGATTTTCACGGTACGGTCGCGAAGAGCTTCCATGAATTCGTTGGACTGTAACTTACGATATTCTGGTTCGTTGGTGTGGCCAAGGATCACGAGATCGATGTGCGTTTGGGCGAACTTTTTCGGCTTGATCGACTGCTCTTGTGAGGCACCCAACAGGTCATACAAGAACGCCACGTCGAGCTTCAACATCTCGATGAATTCAACCACACCACGGTTGGCAATGTTGAACTCGCCGTCGAAGTTAAAGGCGCGGGGATCGGAGTCAGAACCGTAGATCGCAATTTTACGGTAGTTGATGTCACCGGTGAGTTCTGTGGAGTCTTGGTTCTTCTCATCTTTCGGCTGGAAGGTACCAATGCCGCGGCGATCTTTTTCGGAAAGCAGCAAACGCTTCACGCGCACGTGCTTCATGGTTTTTGTCCAGTCGCCGCCGTACTTCACCATGAATTCATTCAAGATGTAACGACAAGCCGGGTTCACTTCGCCTTTGATCTTGACCTTGTAACCTTCGGTGCGGCCTTTGTTAAGTTCGGCGAGGAATTTCTCGCGCACCTCTAAAGGCAAGAGCTTCAACGGCTCTTCGTGCATCGGGCTGGCGAAGAGTTTCTGGCCCCCCAAGATTTGCGACCCTTCTTCATCGATCCACTCATACGTGTAGAGCATGCCTTCGTCTTGGCGGGAGTAGTGCTCGATCCCCTTCTTCAAGAGACGTGCGATTGATGATTTGGCAGATCCTACGGGACCGTGCAAAAGCAAAACACGTTTTTCAGTTCCGTAGCCAAGGGCCGCTGACTTGAAGAAGTTCACGAGCTTCATCAAATGCACGTCGATACCAAAAATAGCATCTTTGCCGTTTTCGATGGGATCATCGAAGAAGTGGTACCGAACCACGTCTTTCTTATACTCCGTGTACTGAGACGTGCCGTACGACATGATCATGTCGTAGATCCGCTGGAAAGAGTTGCGCGCGACTTGCGGACGCTTCATCACGAGGTCTACATACTCTTGAAAACTTCCCTGCCAGTGAAGGTGCGAGAAATCTTTGGGGTTGTAGTTTGATGAGATAAACTGCTGGATATCAAAGGCCATGGATGCTCCCTGAGAACAATCATTGGAGGGTAAAAACCCCGGATGAGATTATTTTACACTCTTTTCAGCACCGTCGCTGCGACAATTTTCTGACGAAACACTTGAGCAAAACCGTCCCTTTGACTTCGCCGCCAGGGCGTTTAAAATGAACACATCAACTCAGCAAAGGGACTCTGGTTATGGCGATTCTTCACGCAGGCGGCAGCGACATCGGCCGTAAACGCAAAACCAACCAAGACTCTATTTGTATGGCCGATGAGCATTTGTTTTTTGCGGTCGCCGATGGCATGGGTGGTCACAATGGTGGCGATATTGCGTCGCAAACAACGGTCGCTTTGATGCCTCCTTTCATTCAGAAATACAAAAATGAAATTGAGCCCCGTGAGCTTATGGCGAGATGCATTCAGCACGTGAACCAACAGATCTATTTCAAATCAGAGAACCAACCCGAACTCAAAGGTATGGGGACAACTGTTTCGGCCATCATGTTTCAAGGCAACAAACTCCTGATCGGAAACGTTGGAGATTCCCGAGTCTACATGATCCACGACGGGCAGGTTTATCAAATGACGCGCGACCACTCGTTTGTCCAAGAAAAACTCAACATGGGCATCTACTCACGCGAAGAAGCGGCCCTCGATAAACAAAAAAACGTTCTCGTTCGCTCTGTGGGCTTTGAACCAGAGGTCTTGGTCGATGTTTTCAGCTACCAGATCTGCAAGAATGATCTTTTTCTCATCTGCTCTGACGGTCTGCACGGCAAAGTGAGTGACGGCGACATTCTTTACATCGTGCAAAAGAACATCCCCCACCCGGCCAAGGCCACCGCGGCCCACTTACAGAAAGCTGTAGACGAGCTTATTCATCAGGCCAACGAGAACGGCGGACAAGACAACATCTCCGTCATCCTCTCGGTGGCTCAAGAATAAAAAGCATTCATCCCCTTTCCAAGTGCAGCCGTGCCGCTTACACTTATTCCTAGTCATTTTCCCTCTGGAAAGCAGGCATTGATATCATGGATAACTACTACACAGTCATGATCATCCCGGAAAAAGAAAAAGGGGTGAAGTCCTACAAAATTCCCGCGCTCTTTTTCCGGTCCCTCGCCTTCATCATGGTCATGATGGTGCTCCTCATGGGCATCCTGCTTTACGACTACTGGAAGATTCTGCAGCAGGTTTACGAGAACAAACATCTTGGTCTCGAGAATCGCCAGCTGAAAGAACAGGTTCAGTTGTTCCAAATGAAGATGAACTCCCTGGGCGATGACCTCCGCCGCATCAACACCTTTGAACGCAAGCTCCGGGTGATCACTGGGCTTGAGGAGGCGACGGAAGACGCTCGGCCGTATGATTGGAGTGGCTCCTCACGAGACACCCAAGAAGCTCCTGTCGCCGATCCTCGTCAGACCTCGGCCACTCCTCTGGAGGGAAGCCTTGAGAAGAGCCTCGACTTCACAGAGATTGAAAACGAAACGGAGTACCGAGAGCTCAAGACGGCCTACGACCAGAAGATCGCCGCCACCCTGGGCTTAGAAAAAAGTTACAACATCACCAAGCGGTGGTCGGAACTTGCCCGTCGGAGCTTTGGTCTCTCCAGCGACTACGCTCGTTTTGATTTCCAGTTCTCACGCATCAAAGAAGTCGTGTCCTCTCTCGAAGCGAACATCCATCGCCTGGATCAGCACTTACTGGATAAAGAGTCGTACCTCGCTTCTACTCCGACCCTACTCCCAACGCAGGGTTGGATCACCAGTTACTTTGGCCAACGGATGTCTCCAACCGCCGGTCGCATGAAAATGCACGAAGGCATTGACGTGGGCGCGCCGTACGGGACTGCGATCAGTGCTCCCGCTGATGGAGTGGTGACTTTCTCTGGGGAGAAAGCGGGCTTCGGGAAATTCGTGCAAGTCGACCATGGATTTGGCATCGAGACGATCTATGCCCACAACCAGGCCCTGCACGTACGCAACGGACAAAAAATTAAACGCGGCAATCTACTCGCCGCGGTTGGTAACACCGGACATTCGACTGGACCTCACTTGCACTACGAAGTGCGCGTGAACGGCATCGCAGTAGACCCACTTTACTTCATTCTTGAATAACGTTCCTCGGAGACTCCCATGATTGATAAAGCTCTTAAACTTTTCTTTGGCACTAAACAGGACCGCGATCTGCGCGCCTTGAAGCCGATCCTGGAGCAGGTCAATGCCCTTGAAAGCCGCTACCAGGGCATGAGCGACGAAGTGCTCCAGCAGCAAACGGCGATCTTTCGGGACCGCTACGAGAAAGGTGAAACCACGGAGCAGCTCCTTCCGGAAGCTTTTGCTTGTTTACGTGAAGCCAGTAAGCGCGTCATGGGCATGCGCCATTTTGACGTGCAAATCCTCGGCGGAATTGTGCTTCATCAAGGCAAGATCGCTGAAATGAAAACCGGTGAAGGTAAAACCCTCACGGCCACCTTGCCGATGTACCTTCACGGGCTCACGGGTAAGGGCTGTCACCTCGTGACCGTCAACGATTACCTCGCCGCTCGCGATGCTCATGAAATGGGCAAGCTCTACACCTGGATGGGACTCACCGTGGGTGTGATCCTCACACAGATGAGTGACGAGGAACGCCAGCAGTCCTACGGCTGCGACATCACCTACGGCACCAACAACGAATTCGCCTTCGACTACCTTCGCGACAACATGAAGTTTGATCTCAGTGACTACGTTCAGCGCGAACACAATTTCTGCATCGTGGATGAGGTCGACTCCATCTTGATCGACGAAGCCCGGACTCCCCTTTTGATTTCTGGTCCATCCGAGGGCAACACCGCTCTCTACGCAGTTGTGAACAAGGTCATACCGCAGCTTCAGAAAGAAAAACACTACACCGTTGATGAGAAGAGCCGGACGGCCGTGCTCACTGACGACGGCATCGTCAGCGTTCAGCAAATCATGAACATCAGCAATCTCTTCGACGTTCGCCACATTGAAACGCTTCACCACGTCCAGCAGGCCCTGAAGGCCCACACTCTCTTCCACCTCGACCAAGAATACGTTGTGAAAGACGGCAAGGTCGTCATCGTCGATGAGTTCACCGGACGGATGAAGGAAGGCTCGCGCTGGTCGGACGGTCTTCACCAAGCGGTGGAGGCTAAGGAAGGCGTGCAGGTTCGCTCCGAGAACCAAACCCTGGCATCGATCACATTCCAGAACTACTTCCGCCTCTACAGCAAGCTCTCAGGGATGACGGGTACGGCGGACACAGAGGCCGAAGAGTTTCAGAAAATCTACAACCTCGAAGTGGTCGTGATGCCGACGAACCTTCCCATGGTGCGCGAAGATGCGCCGGACGTGGTTTACGCTTCCAAAGCAGCGAAGTATCAAGCGGTCGCTGACTTGATCGAGCAATGCAACAAGAAAGGTCAGCCGGTCTTGGTGGGTACCATCACCGTTGAGTCGTCCGAGATCATCTCCAATGTCTTGACCCAAAAAGGCATCAAGCACGAAGTCTTGAACGCCAAGAACCACGCCCGTGAAGCCGAGATCGTGGCCAACGCCGGTCAGAAAGGTGGCGTGACGATCGCCACCAACATGGCCGGTCGCGGTACGGACATTAAACTCACCGCGGAGACAAAAGCCGCCGGCGGTCTCTTCATCATCGGTACTGAACGGCACGAGTCACGTCGTATTGATAACCAGCTTCGTGGTCGCTCGGGCCGCCAAGGTGACCCAGGCAAATCGAAGTTCTTCCTTTCTTTGGAAGATGACCTC
>JAIXOY010000037.1 GCA_027486525.1 Pseudomonadota bacterium | reverse complement strand
TGGGAGCATTCACCAAAGGCAGCTGCCACGTGCATTGAGTCGGGAGCGCGACGACGACGCCGCGAGAGAGGCCCACGATATCCACGTCGACGACTTCTTGGCGGTCATCTTCGCCATAGATGGTGGCCGCCTCAAACGAAGCAAAGGCAGACTGGGAAATGAGCAGCAAAACAATAAAAAAACGCACGGAATGATGATAGCCCGCGGGGCAGGCCTTAGAGTGAGGTCTGTAAAGTTTTCACGCCCAATGGGAGTAGGGACCCACGGAGCGCAGGAGGAACTCCAGCAGATGGAGATGGCGTCTCATAGTGCGGGCGTAGCGGTGCTTTTTCACGGGGTTAAAAAAGCCATCGGCCATGAACATCTGCATGGGGTTTTTCTTCACCCACATCCAGGAACCCATCTCAAGGGTGAAGGGCAGATAGGGGGTCCCGAGATGTTTTTCTTGGTGGCGCATGTAGAGCCAATCCCAGATATCTCCATGGGTCATGTAGCTATGATGTTGAGGTTCAATTTTATAAACGTGGTAGGGATACGTGGTTTCGAAAAGCTGCACGAGGCGCTCGACAGACGGGCCATGGGGAAAGACTGCGGCGGAGTGTGCCCAAGGATACCAGAGACGATCTTTCATCCCAAAACCAGAATGAAGATCCAGGCTCACGGCAGCTTTGGCGTTAAACATGTGACGTTCAACGAAGTCGCCCACGATTTTGGTCTCAATTTCAAGGCCATCGTGGCCACGGTACCAAGGGAGATGGTGACTCCAGGTCTGACCAGAAACGCCGAGCAGAAGTTTGCCGTCGGCCTCCACGGGAGCGTTGCGCATGAGATCCACGCCGCGCGCGTTGGAGCGGCGATTCAAGGCAAAGCCGGTCGGGTTAATCACAGGTATCGAAACGAGTCGGTTCTTTTCAAAGAAGCTTTCCCACTCCGGATCCCAGGCGCGCTTCACAAAGAGCGTTCGCAAAAACGCCAAGAGGACATGGGTGCCCACGCGCTCCAGGCCGTGAACACCGGCGAAGAGTCCGTAGGTGGGGGCGCTCGGGTCTTGGTTTCCCATGACTAAGCCTAAAATCGGAAAACTGGTCTGGCCGGTGGTGACGCTGCCGAGATTTTCCAGTCGCACATAGTTACTGTGCGCCTCGGCGAGACGCTCGACTTCCACAAGTTCGGGGACAAAGGGGCCATGTCGCAGCATGATTTATTTTACGCCCGATCAAAGTGTAAGGGGCCGACGGCAAATTTTGCTATTCCCGATGAGAGTAGTGCTCTATGCTAGGATTTCGCCAGGGGCCAGGTCGGTTCCGGTGCCCTCAAGGATGCGGCCATGTGCGGTTTGTTTGGTTCCCTCGGGAACGCATTAAAATTCCCTCAATTCAGAGACACTTTTAACGAACTCACCCACCGTGGGCCGGATGATACCCGTATCATCCAACCCAACGGCGAAGTGACCTTGGGCTTCCATCGCTTGGCGATCATGGACACCTCCCATGCAGGTGATCAGCCGTTCAAAGACCAGGAGCGCGCGGTTTGGTTGCTCTGCAACGGTGAAGTCTACAACTACCCAGCGCTCTACGAGCAGTACAAGACCACCTACACCTTCCAGTCCCACTCCGACTGCGAACCGATTCTTCCCCTGTACCGGCAGTTCGGGATCGCCGAGACCGCTCGCCGCCTCGATGCGGAGTTTGCCTTGTTGATCTGGGATGGCGAAAAACAAAAGATGTTCGCCGTGCGGGATCCGATCGGCATCCGTCCACTGTTCTACGGTCACTCGAAGCTCGACGGCAAAATCATGTTTGCTTCGGAAGCGAAGGTCCTCAGCGAGATGTGCGACGAAGTGACGCCGTTTCCCCCAGGCCACTACTACGACGGCGACGGGAACTTTGTGTCCTATCGTAACATCACGGAAGTGAAGAAATTCACCACGGACTCGCATGAAAAAGTTCTCACGGAAATCCGCGACCGCTTGATCGAGGGAGTTCGCAAGCGCTTAGTGGCCGATGTGCCGGTGGGCTACTTGCTCTCTGGTGGATTAGACTCAAGTTTGGTGTGTGGCATTGCCGCCCACGTCTTGAAGAAACCTCTCGTGACGTTCTCGGTGGGTTTGAACAAGAACCCGATCGATCTTCCCTACGCCAAGAAAGTCGCGGACTTCATCAAGTCGGATCACCATGAAGTGTACTTCACGGAAGAAGACACGCTCGCGGTGGTGCGCGATGTGATCTGGCATCTAGAGACGTGGGACATCACCACCATCCGTGCGTCGATCGGAATGTACCTGGTGTGCAAATACATCCATGAGAAAACCAAGATTAAAGTGGTGCTCACCGGTGAAGTGAGCGACGAGATCTTCGGCTACAAGTACACGGACTTCGCCCCGAACGGTCCGGAGTTTCAGAAAGAATCTGTGAAGCGTGTGGATGAACTCTACATGTATGACGTACTCCGGGCTGACCGCTGCATCAGTGCACACTCACTCGAAGCTCGCGTTCCGTTCGCTGACCTAGACTTCGTTGAGTACTGCATGTCGATTCCGGCCGAGATGAAGATGAACACCACGGGCATGGGGAAGTACATTCTGCGCAAAGCTTTTGACGGGATGAACATCCTGCCTGACGAAATCCTCTGGCGTGAAAAAGCGGCCTTCTCCGATGCCGTTGGCCACTCGATGGTGGATACGCTCAAGGCCTACGGCGAGAACAACATCAGTGACGCTGAGATGGCGAACGCTCAAAACAAATACCCGCACGGCACTCCGTTTACGAAAGAGTCGCTGTGGTACCGCAACGTGTTTGAAGAGTTCTACCCGGGCCGCTCGGGCATGATCAAGGACTTCTGGATGCCGAATAAGTCGTGGGAGGGGTGCAATGTGAATGACCCGTCCGCACGTGTCCTTAGTAATTATGGCAAGTCAGGCGTCTAAGTAACCGACCAAAAAACTTCACTGCGTGTCAAAGAGTTTTTCCTTTGAGAGCCTAGTCCCACTAGGTTTTCAAAGGAGATCTCATGAAAAGCTTTATCGTTCTCGCGACTCTCGTCCTCTCAACTTCAGCCTTCGCTGCGAGCATCAAAATCACCTCATTCACGATGGTTCGTTCAGGCGATCCCGCAGCGGAATTGTGTGGTCTTGTTTCTGAAGCCACGGAAGTTCCCACTTTCGTTCGCGTGGTGGTCGACCACCGTTCAAACCGTCCAGCGGTCTACAATGCGGTGGCCGGTGCTGATGGCAAGTTCTGCATGTCAGTGATCACGTACCGCGGAACTGCGGAAGCTTCGGTCTTCGGTGAACCAGAAACGAAAGAAGCGATCCTTCGTCAGTAGTCTTCACGGACTGGCCTCGATCACGGGGTCAGTCATTTTTTCAGACCCTCCCATGAGTAAAGAGTTTCCAAGCTACTATTGGCTTAAACGGAGACTCCTATGCTTGCACTACAACTTGTCTTGCTGTCATTGCTTAGCACAGCTGAAGCCTCCATCTTCGATGAGCCGAGTCTTGCGCGGGCTTCGAGCATTTGCACCATCAAGCGTTTCTCCAATCTGAAGAACAAACTTCCAAGCTCCACTCATGGGGCGCAGAACATCGTCATAGAAGACGTCAGCATGGAAGAGTGTCACCGCCAGGCTCGTTCTGTCGTAGGTAAGAAGTTTACCTTCCACCGTGGTATCAACGGCTTGCTAGGGAAAGAGAACCGTCTTGTGACAGAAGCACGTTACACCTACGATGGCGTGAAGTTCTCGATGCAGGGAACGGTTAATCTCAAGTAGCTAGCGGAACGTTTCAAACGTCGTCGCCGTGACTTCACTCCCCAATCGTCCACCCAAGATCGCCAGACCGCCCTCATAGGGCACAACTCGAGCGAGACCTTTCGGTTCGGAAAGAAACCGTCCTGTGTGGCGCCAAGTGTTCTTGCTGAAACTCAAAGCATAGACGCTCGAACGAGCTTCTTCACCAATCATCCCACCCAACACCAACAGATCGTCTCCAAGTACTTCAATGCTCGGGTGTGCGATCGCAAAAGGGAGCGATGCGAGTTCGCGACTATGACCGCTAAGGGGATCGATCATCGAGACTTGGTGCGATCCGCCCACGAGGATGATTTGATTCTTGTGTTCAATCGCAGAAAACCCCCGTCGAAGCGGAAGACGCCACGGTGCGAGGGTCATTTTTTCCGTCCGGAGATCGAAGATCGTGACCTCGGTGTTTCCACTGCCGAGGAGGTACACCAGGTGATCAATGGTCACGGCAGTTAGAGACGACGAGGAGCCAGACATCGTTCCAAGCGTTACCCAAGAATGAGATTCCGTGTCATAACGATCGATGGTTCCGCTGAAAGCGTAAAGAAACTGACCGAAGGCCACCAGGGGAAAGCTGTGCGCCGCGGTTGGGCGCGGGGTGAGCTCAGTCCAGCGGCCCAGGGCGGGGTCGTAGACTTGCAAATGGTTAGTCGCCATCGACTCTAGTTGCCCCCCACAGATATAAATTTTTCCGGCGTGCTGAACCGAACCGAAGTTGAGGCGCGCTGGAAAGGGCAGGGGAGTCTTGAGGCTTTGCTGCCACTGCGCTTCACCGGCAAACATCGGAGCGGAGTCATCCCCATCGCTTTTTACGAGACGTTGCCATTCGCCATCGACGAGATGATAGAGCTGGAATTTTTTCTCGCGATTGGAAGCGAAGGCGACATTGTTAAGGGCCGTGAAGGTCGGCGCCATTTCGTCTTGGGGATCGTTCGTGAGTGCCACGGAGTCGCCGGTGATGCGATTGATCAGCCACACGTCCCACGAGCCCTGCACTTTTGAAGTGAAGAGAACCCAGGTCTCGTCGAGGGAGAGTGCCGGCGACATGCCGTCCGCAAGGACGCGGGTCTGCTTCGTCGTTCGGTTGTACTCGACGATCTCTTTGTTGAAGA
This sequence comes from Pseudomonadota bacterium, assembly GCA_027486525.1. Classification (GTDB taxonomy): domain Bacteria; phylum Bdellovibrionota; class Bacteriovoracia; order Bacteriovoracales; family Bacteriovoracaceae; genus UBA6144. The sequence goes on along the minus strand of JAIXOY010000037.1, from coordinate 15,375 downwards.
GAGTGTTGCGCTGAAAAATGACGAATGTTCCGTCCGCTGAGGGCCGGGGAAAAAAACCTTGGCCGTCATGGGGAACGAGGTCCGGTGAGATGCGATAGACTTTCGTGCCATCCGATTCAAGTCCCATCAAGCGCGTCCGGGAGTTGGCCGGCGAGAAAGACACGATCTTGTTTCCACCACGTTCTGGTGTTGAGAAAAAAATCTGCTGACCGTTTTTTGTGAACCGGGGATGAAGAGTCATGCCTTTGCGGCCGGTGTTCCAGCGTTCCCGAGCACGCGTGCGTGTGTTGTACAAAACAACAGAGAGATCACGATCGTTGGGGCCTTCGACCCACACCACCCACTGCCCATCGGGCGTGATATCAGGGTAGAGATGCCACATTTTTCCTGAGGTCAGCGGAGTCTCTGTCGTGCCTTGGCGAAGGATCACGTGTTTCCCGGCAGTCGATTCGCGCATGAACACCATAGGTGTTTGAGCAAGGGCCATAAAAGACCAAAGACTGAGTAAGATAATCCACTTCATTAAATGCTCCTAGAGTACCGTCATCATAGGAAGGCGCCGTTCTGAGTGTCAAACTCAACAGAGTTTTTTGAGAAGCAAATAAGCAAAAAGTTGCGCGTAGCTTAGGCCCAAACTTAGGCGTAAGATAAATTTGCCAGGAAGGCTTATGGTTCGCCACTACCGACAACACTATCAAAAACTCCCCGCTAACTTGAAATTGTTCCTCATGGGACACGCTCTCATGGCGTTCGGTAACTCCGTCCATGGTCTGCTCTTCAATCTCTTCTTGCGTGAGTCGGGATTGAAAGAAGGTGTGATGGGAAGCTTAGCTTCAACCGCATCGCTGGGGACTGCGCTCATGGCGTTTCCCGCTGCGTTTGTTCTCGAACGCTTTGCCGCCAAGCCGCTCTTGATTGCGGGCCTAGTGATCTCCGCGGTCTGCTACATCTCTCAGGTTCTTTCATCGACCGTTGAGCTCTACACTCTTTTTGGTTTGCTGGGGGCCATGGGCCTCGCCATTTTTAATATCTCGGTGGCGCCATTTATTTTCCGGCACACGCAACCAGATCAGCGAGTGTACGCCTTCACCATGAACTCCGCCGCCGTGATGGGATCCCAGCTCCTAGGATTTATGGTGGGTGGCCAGCTTCCGGATGTGCTGCGCAATCTTTTTCCTCACTTGGTGATGGTCGATGCGTACCGCTATGCCATGGCGGTCTCTCTCGGCATCACGTTTCTTTCGTTGTGGCCTTACAGTCGCATTTTACGAGGACCCGTTCCGAAGCTTTCACATAAATTTATCGGTGGGTTGAAAGAAAAAGACTGGCGCCTGATGGGCAAGCTGATTGCGCCCAAAGTTTCCATCGCCCTTGGCGCGGGGATGATCATTCCTTTCATGAACGTTTATCTTTCTAAACGGTTCGACCTCGGCAGCGCGGCCATCGGTAATGCTTTTGGAATTTTGCAACTCTGCATGTTTAGCGGAATCTTCATGGCGCCGATGCTCGTGAATCGCATGGACCGCCTACGGTTCATGATGTTCACGGCGTTGCTCTCGATTCCTTTCATGCTCACCATGGCGCTGGCCTCGAGCGTGGCGCTCGTCCTTGGCAGCTTCTTCATCCGTGGCATGTTGATGAACATGAGCGGTCCGGTGACCTCGCTGTTTGAAATGGAGAGAGTGAAAGAGCACGAGTGTCTCTTCGCCTCATCCATTCTTATTTTCTGCTACAACGCCGCCTGGACATTTTCTAGTCAGGTGGGCGGGTGGTTGATCGAGTCGTACGGCTTCCGCTCGTCGTTTGTGGCGGCTTCCTTCTTCTATATCCTCGCCGTGGGCTTCTACTGGGCCTTCTTCCGCAAGGCGCGAGTCCCAGTTACCTCGGCTGTCACAATTCCATCGCAAGCCGCCTAGGCCGGCACACGATCTGCATCATCCTTTCCCATAACGAGTACCCCACAAGGGAATCAATGGCTTGAAGTGTCTAAGGTTTAGACACTTGTAAAGGAGTCTGTATGAAAGCTGTTTTCACGATGGTCGCATTTCTTTTCGTTGTGCACGCACAGGCGCAAGCGGACGTCGTTCCGTCGGGGGTTCAGTGTTTAAAGCCGTTGCGAGGCCAGGGCATGAAGATGGAAGACGCGTACCAAGCCTGCTCACTATCAGACAACGCCCGGAAGTGTGTCCTTACTCAGCAGAAAATGAATGCGAAAGTTGCGAAAGCCGAAGACCTCGCGAGACTCGGGCGTGAAGCCATCGAGAAATGCAAGGCCATGAAATAATTTTTTTTAACATCTCCAGGGAGATTTTGTGAAATCACTAAAGACAGTCATCGCAGTTCTAGGGCTCATCGCCGGTCAGGCCTTTGCTCAAGTACCCTCCGTCATCGATTTGAAGGTCGAAGGCCGGGGATTCCTAGGGAACGAGTACATCAAGACGCTTGATTCGAACGAGAGCATCTCGTTTAAGTTCAACGACAACCGCCCGCACTATGTGGAGCAGCTCATGATCTCGGCAGAGGGCGCGCAACGCAACTACAGCTTCGCGAAGGTGTATGCCGATGGCGATGAAGTGGCCACTCTCGGTGTGCCTGGCCGCGACCCAGACTATCCGATTGTCATTCGCGGCAACGTTTCCGAGATCGTCTTGAAAGTTCAAGACCGCAGCCGCGTGAAGCTGCTCGGCTTTAAGATCTACACGGAAAGAAAAGTGTACTCCTCGTACCAGGGTTTGAGTCGCCAGCAACGCCGCTCTTACGATGTGGATCAGTGGGGCCAGTCAGTGCTGGATCTCGTGCATGAGTTCACGATCCTGAGCGGTGGTACGCCGTTTGGCTACGACGTGTTCGCGCGCTTCTTGAAGCCGTTGAAAATTGCGGCGATGAAGGTGCAGGCCTCTGACAACGCCCGCGATGCCCGCTCGTTGAGCACGAAAGAAAAAGCCGTCATCTTGCTCGACGCGATCGATGACTCAGCTCTCTTGTTTGAAAGTGACATCATGTTGATGGACGTGCGGTACGACCGCTTGGCGCTGGATATGATGACCATCAAGCAGGACATCATCGAGAAGTACGACCTGAACCGCGAATAGAACACAAAAACCCGAAGGGATTAAATATATGAAAACGAAATTCATCGCTCTCGCTCTTCTGACCTCGCTCGGTGCCCAGGCCGGTGTCATCAACTTCGCCGACATCGGAAAAACTGGCCGCTACTGCCCAGGGGACACACTCTCGATCGACGTGTCCCGCGAAAACAGCTACGTCGAACGCATGCTCGTGAGCGCGGAAGGTATCCGCAACGACGGCTTCATTAAGGTCTTCGCGGATGGCGAGCTCGTGCACAACATCGGCATTCCGGGCTACGACCCGGACTACTCGTTCCGTGTCCGTCGTGACGTGAAGAACATCACTTTTAAATTTGAAGAGACGTGTGCCCGCATTCTCGCTGGCCAAATCTTCTCCGCCACCCAACCCGCACCCGCGTCGTACCGCCGTTACCACGCGGAACGTGTGAACAACGATAACTGGGGTGCCGAATTCCTTGAGATCACACGGTCCCTTTCTCAGGACCTCCAGTACGAGCGCGACTTCTACTCGGACCTCTGGCCAAAAGTTCTTCTCCCCATGAAGAAGATCGCCTTGCTCTCAAACGCCTCAGAACTCGTGCGTGACGAGCGCAGCTTGATCACGGCGCACAGATCGCTCAAGATGGCGAAGATCATCAACGACAACCAAGAGCTGTTGGATCGCATGCTGTTCTCGGGGCGCTTCGACTACGTCATCCTCGACATCCTGCGCATCAAGGAAGACATCCTCGAGCGCTACGACGTGAAGGACAAGAAAATTGAGTCGAAGATTCTTGAACTCGAAGCCGAACTCGATCTCTAGGGAGAATTCAGATGAAAAAACTATTTATAACAGCTCTCGCGTTGACGGCTTCGTTTGGATCTTTTGCGCAAGTTGCGGATGATGCGATTTCATTTGCAGACGACAGCATCGTCGTGGACCTCAACAAAGCGTGTACCTTCGTTGGTCGGGTTTGCGATCTCTCGTCGTTCGGCCTGGCAGTGAAAATCACCGGGAGCGCCGCAGGTGCTGGAACGTGGAGCCAAAACTTCAGCATCACTTCAGAGATTCCAATCAAGAAGATCGACTATGTCTGTGCGAACAACGGAAGTGCCGGTGACTACTACTGTGGTGCCTGGGCCGGATCGCTTTTGAATCCCCCAAGCGGGACTTACGTGTCTTCCTCCTCCGCAACGAAGAGTAATTCCTTCGGCGAGCCAGGTGTCACAAGCCTCACCATGACCAGTCCTTATAATGGGTACAACTTCAAGATTAATAAACTCTACTTGAACAACGGCGTGCCGACGTTCTTGAATGCGGGACTCACGAGCGCGACCAGCATCTTGCGTGCTTCTTACAGAGGCGTGCAGCGCAACCTTGAAAACTTCCGTGTCGAAATCGCGCGTAGTCACCGGGGTCACTTGGATCGCTTCAGTGAAGCGCTTCGTGAAGGTATCGCTTTGGCCGATACCAAAAACCCACAAGGTAAATACGTCTACTCCATCGTCGACTGGCGCGTGCAAGAGAACGCCCGTCTGATCGTGGTTTTCGGCACCGTCTTGAACGAACTACTCGCAGACTATGATGACGTTACTCGCTTGAAGAACTCGATCACCGCGATGCGGACCTTGGTCGATCAGCTTCGTGATGCCTACGGCTGGGAGCGCGGCCTCGCGGGAACGGTTTCGAAAGCGTCATCTTCACTGATCGAAGTCGTTCGCCTTGAACTGCAAGAACTCGCGTCGATCAAGATGGCGATGGGGAGCACAGACTTCCAGATCTACCTTGATATGCTCCGGGTGACACGCACTCTGCAAGCGAAGGTGGATGCCGCTCGCTCGGGCGACATGCGTGCCCAACGTGAGATCTTCGACATGGTGGATCTGTGGAACGGAAAACTTTGGCAAGATGAGATGGGGCGCTTGATGAACGCGGGCCCGGACTTTAAAAACTTAGTGATCCCGAAACTTTCGATGCTGCTCTATGCGATCGAATCGATCGCGGATCTTTCGGAACAGAACTTCATCATCCCGGACCGGGCGACTCTCGGAAAACCTTAGTCAACGAGGGCCCTTCGGGGCCCTTTTTTTTAATCACCGTCATTCTGTAGGCACGCAGCACCTGCTCCCGTGAGCACCGGACACACGGTCGCCGCCGGTGAGGCAGCCGACGCGGGCAGCTGGGCGCCACAAGACACGCAGTCTTCCGCTCCGCACTCCGCCTGGGTCTCGCTATACAGAGAAGCAAATTTTTCTGCAAGAATCACCGTAGCGATCCCCTCGATCCACGGTGCCGTGGGAGTGACCAAAGGAAGGGCGGCGTTGATCGCCATCCCAACTGCTGGATCGAAGCCCTGCGCCTGCACTTGCTGCATGATCTGGGTATTTTGATCCGCGATGCTGGCCTGGCTGCGAGTCCGCATCTGCTGCACGATGGATGGCCCGACTTCTCGGAGGACCGCATTGTAGCGCGCGCCCGCTTTGGCGCGTTTGATTCCGCAGGGGAGATTCTCTTCCGCGGGTTTGCTCTTGGCCACCAGCATGCGGTCGGCGCACGCACTGGTTTTCGTGATGAAGTCATTGGTGGACACCGCACACTCTGGCGGCTTCTGGAGCGCGCGCACTTCAATTTCGCCGGCATTGCTCGCCCAGTCCGGCAGGCATGCCGTGAGGTTATGCAGCTCATCCTTCGGCTTGAACGTATAAGTCATGTCGTTGGGAAAGCGATCGTCGAGGTAGTAGTTGAACTCTTTAGAACCGAGGTTCAGGTTGAGCTCGCCACCGCTTCCCCGCACGACCATGTTCAGGTTGCACTCGCGGTTGTAGTTTGCGCTGACGGAGTGGGGACCGCCGGGAGTGCACGGTTGGGCCGAGCACGAGCTTTCGGGGAGCACGTCTTTCACTTTCACCGTGGAATAGTAGTCGATCTTCACTTCCACGCTGCGACACTGGGTTCCGGCACTGCACGCCGCCCAGCTTGAGCTAGAAAAAACCCCGAAAAACAGCGGTAGGATAAAGTTCATCTCTACTTATCGGAAGAAATCCCGATTAAATGAGTCTTCGTGCTAAGCCGTCGAAACCTATAACATCTTACAGAGCAGGTAGATGTTCGCACCCAAGCCGACGAGATAAAAAAGTGCGCGGGGAGTAACCATGCCTATGGTGTAACTGACGAAGTGACCTAGACGCACAAACACATAAAGAGCCGCCGCGATGCTGGTGCCCTCGTCGAAGCGTCCCGTCGTTCCCAGCAAGATGATCGCCACGACGAAGCCCGGGAAGTTATCCTTGAGATTGTTATGGGCCCTATCCGCACGAGTGGCCCAGGGGTTGAGCTCCTTGCCTGTCACGGGATCGCGATTCGAGTTGAGCCAAGCCACGCCGAAGGCGCGCGTTTTCCCCACGCTACTCGGAAGCCAAGCAAAGAGGAAAAACAGGGTCATCAATCCGAGCATCTGGTATTCAAACGGCATCATCTATTCTCTCTCCTGCCAAACGAGTGGCCAAATTTCTCGCATCAGTTCCTCGAGGAACTGAGCTTCGTCTTGGGTGAAGCGCGCAAGCTCCGGTGAATCGAGATCAAGCACACCTACACATGTTCCTCCCCACAGCAACGGAATGACAAGCTCCGAGCGTGAGGCCGCGTCGCAGGCGATGTGTCCAGGAAAGGCATGCACGTCGTCGATGCGTTGAGTTTTTTGAGACGAGTAAGCGGTACCGCAAACGCCGCGGTTACTCTTGATCCGCAGGCAGGCCGGTTTGCCTTGGAAAGGACCGAGCACGAGTTCGTTGTGCTTTTGATCCCACATGTAGAAGCCCGCCCAATTAAGCCCGGGTAGCGAGTGATAAAGAACGGCCGCAAGGTTCGCGAGATTCGCCACGAGATTCTTCTCACCGGTGATGAGTCCCAAAGCACTGCGCCGTAGATCAGGATCGGGTTGCCACATAAGGTGTCCTTGTCAAAAGGTGAATCACTCGCGAAAGTGGTAGCATGAACAAAACCGCCTTTCCAGCTGCAGGTCATAGTCTTATTGCCGGTTACCTCCTGTGGGTCTTTGGATTCACCGGGTCGCACCGGTTTTACTTCGGCAAAAAGTGGACGGGCCTTTTGTGGATGTCGACCTTTGGGATGTTTGGCATCGGCTGGTTGATCGACGCGTTCCTCATCCCGGGCATGGAAGAAGAGGCCGACATTAAGTACGTTTCTGGCCGGTATAACTACAATGTGGCTTGGGTTCTTCTCACGTTTTTTGGCTGGTGCGGTCTGCACCGGTTCTACATGGGTCGAATCTGGACCGGGGTCTTGTGGTTTTTGACCGGAGGCCTCCTCACACTTGGTTGGGCCTGGGACTTCTGGCACATGAACGAGATCGTTTCCGAAGAGAATAGGAAAGGCTAAATCTCCGAACGGAGCTGCTCGAGAAAGCTCTTCATAAACTCCACCCGTCGTTGCCCTTCACGCTTCGCCGCAGCTGTCTGCATGGTGTCTGCGAGCTTTAGAAGTTTTACAAAATAGTGATCCACCATCCATGTTCGATCATCGAATGGGCGGTGAGCGGCGAACGGGTCTTCCGGATCATAGAACGACGTCTTCATTTCCACGTTCACGGCCGCGCAGCGAAGCACACCGATCGCGCCGATGGCATCGAGACGATCGGCATCCTGCACGCAGGCCGCTTCAATGGAACTTGGCGCGAGGCCGCGAGAAAACGAATGCTCTACGATCGCGCGATGGATGGAGATGAATTTTTTTTCATCGCAGCCATGCTCCTTGAGAAGCTTGATGGCCTTGTCGGCCGCCAGCTCTGAAGCCCGAGACCGCTCCGGATGATTCTTCGGGATGTTCACGATGTCATGGAGGTAAGCGGCCGGGACCACCACGGCGAGGTCGGCGTTTTCTTCGAGCGCTAAACTTGTCGCCGTTTTCACCACGCGCGTGATGTGGGCCCAGTCGTGGCCTGGGTCCTGAGCTTGGTAGTAGGGAAGGATCTGCGCAATCAGTGACTGCGGGAGCATCAGTGCTCTCCTAACGCCGATTTAATCTTGCGCACGCCCCAGCCTAAGACGGGCACATGCTCGTAGACCATGGCACCGACGTCGAGATAATCGCGATGGTAGACGACCTTATTCTCCGCTCCACCAAATTTGATGTGGGAGTTTCCTTTCACCACGATCGGTTCACCGCCATTGAGTTTGTCCGTGGCGTAGGTCATGGTCCAAATCAGCACGACCGTTTTGTCGGCTTCCACGGCTTCCTGGTACTCGAACTTGATCGACTTCAAATCCTTGTACATCTTGCGGTAGTAGGCCCGCATGTTCTCTTTCCCTTTCAGCTGCGTGATGGGATCGAAGAATTCCACGTTGGTGTCGTAGAACTCATCCACCACTTGAAGGTTGTTGATGTCCAGACGAGTGAACGCATCACGGGCACGGTCGGCATAAGTCATGGCTTTCTCCTGGGCAATGGCGAAACTTGATGTGAGACTTAAAAGAAGTGCTAAAATCAGAGGCATATTATCTCCGTAGGTAGGTGAGCATGGGTCTTGTAATCTTGAGTATTCTTGTCATGATCCACGGCTTTTTTTGGCTGGCGTGGAAGAAAGATAAACTCGCAGTTATGGATATCGCCTGGGGATTGGGTTTTGTCATGGTCGCCTTCGTCGGCTACACGCAAAATTATCACACCGGACCGAAGGCGTTGCTGCTCGCCATGATTGCCGCGTGGGGACTGCGCCTGGCGTGGCATATTGCCACACGGTCGATGGGTAAGGGCGAAGACCCGCGCTATCAAGCGATGCGTGATCAGTGGGGAACGAGCTACCTGAAAGAAGCCTACAAAAAAGTTTTCCTCGCGCAGGGCGCGGCGATGTTCGTGGTCTCGCTGCCGGTGCAGCTGGGGATGTCGGGCGATCTGGAACGCTTCGGAGTGAAGCAGATTCTGGGCTTGCTGATTTTTGTCGTCGGACTCGGAGTTGAAGCTTGGGCCGATGCTCATCTGGAGCGCTTCAAGAAAGATCCGACGAATCATGGTAAGCTCTGCATGACGGGCCCCTGGGTTTACTCACGCTTCCCCAACTACTTCGGTGAAATGCTGGTGTGGTGGGGCGTCTACATCTACATCTTCGGCTTCTGGACGGCCTGGACCATCGTGGGTCCTCTCACCATCTGCTACAGTCTCCTCAAGGTCACAGGTATTCCGCTCATCGAGAAAAAATACATGAAGCGCGCGGACTACCGGGACTACGCTGCACGGGTTCCGCGTCTCATTCCTTTCACAAAGCCCCGTTTGCCAGTTTCCGATTATTCGGACGCGTAAGAGTCACCTGCACCACCGAGATGTTGCGGGTGATGAACGCGGCTTCGCAGTACTTTAGGTAGTAGTGCCACTTGCGCTGGAAGCGTTCGTCGAAGCCCAGTTCAGCGACCTTCTCTTTCACCAACTGAAAATTCTTGTCCCAGACATTGAGGGTCTTCGCGTAGTGCGTTCCCATGTCGAGGAACTTGAGCATGTGCATGTCGGTCACCTTGTTGATGACTTCGTGAAGATGGCCGACGCTCGGAAGAAGTCCGCCGGGGAAAATGTGCTTCTGGATCCAGTCCACGCCTTTGCGGTATTCGTGGTAGCGCGAATCGGGAGTGGTGATCACCTGAAAGCTCATGAGCCCTTCAGGGCGAAGCTTGCTTTCAATCACACCAAAGAAGACAGGTAAGAAGTCGTGGCCGATGGCTTCCATCATTTCGATGGACACGATTTTATCGAAGGTCCCTTGGATCTTGCGGTAGTCCTGGAGGTGGAGCGTGATGCGATCGGCGACGCCTTCGCGGATGAAAAGCTCTTGGGCGTACTTGTGCTGCTCGGCCGAGATCGTGAAGGTCGTCACTCGGCAGCCATATTCTTTAACGGCGAAGCACGCGAAGCCACCCCAGCCGGTGCCGATCTCGAGGAGCTCGTCATCTTTTTTGAGCTCGAGGCTTTCCGCGAGTGAGCGCCATTTCGCTTTCTGTGCTTGCTCAAGTGTCATGTTGGGCTCATTCCACAACGCACTTGAATACGTCATGGTGGCATCGAGCCAGAGAGCGTAAAAATCGTTCGAGAGGTCGTAGTGCTCTTGGATGTTTTTGCGGGAGCCTGCGATCGTATTGGCGCGCAAGAGCTGCGCCCCCTTGTTGAAGATCTTCAACAGGTTACCGGCGTTTTTATCGGAGCCCGACATGCCACCCATTTCTTGCGCGTTGTCGATGAGGAGTTTCATGGTTTCCGCGAGATCCGGCGTCGTCCACCAGCCATCGGTGTAGGCTTCGCCAAACCCGATGTCACCGAACAAGAGGCAGTGCAGATAGAATCTCTCGTCGGTGATTTCCACACGCAAGGGGTTCGAGGAATCGCCGTAGCGTGATTCGGACCCGTCACTGTGTCGCACGACGAGGGCGCCATGCTTTATCCGCGCGAGGACACCCTCTACGGTAGAGCGAACGAGTGAAGGAGGAACTAGCGCTTCACAAATTTTCGCGATTTCCATACGAAGACTCCCTGTTGAAGATCCTTGCGGTCGTTTTTACTAAAGAAGGGAACACCCTTGAGCCAGAGCTTGAGCGCGTGCCAGTGAATCGCCGCGATCACACTGAAGCACAGGAACGGAAAGGTAACGGCGAGCTTGAGCACAGCGCTCTGAGTGATCTCCTGTCTCTCGCCGTTGAAGACGGCGACGAGCTCACTCTCATCCTGCGGAGAGCGGTCATCGATGTGGATGCGGAGTTTTTCCGCGGGCCAGCTCACGTCCAGCACTAGACGGTTCTCGAGCGAGAGGAACGGAGAAATATAAAAGAGCTTAGGGATGTCCTGGACTACATGCTCACCGGTAAACGGACCGAGCAAGGTGGGCTTTTGTTCCCAGAAGGTATTACCAACTTCAGTGACCACCCAGCGCTGAGTTGTCCCCTGGAGAAAGTAGAATGAAACGGGGTTGAACACATAGCCCCACGTTCTCAGATTCGTGAGGAGAAAAACCTTAGTTATCGATTCCGTCACGCCGTTTTGCGCGGCCCAGGCGAGGATGTTCTCTTTCGCCGTTTCGTGGCCCAGGTTGATGTGGTCATGATCGCGAAACGCAAAGAGTGAGAAGTTGCCGCGACGGAATCCCCAAAACTTTTTCGCGAGTTCATCGACTTCGTCGAGATCAAGTAGCCACCAGGGCATGCGGCTTTTGAACTGGTAGCCAGCCACAGCACGCCGAACATGAGCAATGGTTCCCAGGTAGACGGCGCTGTTCATAGGACCTCGCGGCCTAGCATGCTTTGGCAGAGCGCCACGGTGGACATGAGAGCGTCCTCATGGAACCCATAGCGGTACCACGCTCCACAATAGCGGAAGGGACTATCCAGCGAATTGAGTTCCGGAATGCGCGCCTGGGATTTCTCTGTCTGGAGGTTGAAGACCGGATGGTGGTAGGTGATCTTCTTGAGGACTTTCGACTCATCGACAAAACGATTGCCGTTGATGTTCACGAAGTAGTTCACATGCTTTGAGATCGGCTGGAGCTTGTTCATGTAGTAAACGGTGAACCGCTCACCTTCACGATGAACCTGGTTCCAGGCGGACCAGTTGCTCTTAAGCTTGGGCATGACGGAGTCATCCGTGTGGAGCCAGGTCTCATTCTTCTGGTAACTAAACGGAGCGAGGATTTCCCGTTCCTTTGAAGTGAGATCAGAGATGAATTCGCGAGTTTCATCCGCGTGGCTGGCAAACACCACTTTATCGAAGCTCTCTTGTGTGCCGTCCTTGAAGACGAGCACGCCCTTGCCCTCAGAACGATGCGCGCTCTTCACTTCTTTATCCGTCCGGATCTTGTCTTTGAAGCTCGCGATGAGTTTCTTCTTATACGTCTCCGAGCCACCTTCCACGGTTTTCCACTGGTGTTGTGTGTCGATACCCGTGAGGCCATGGTTCTGCAGGAAGCGAACCATGGTCCGGGCCGGGAAGCGCAGCATCTCGTGATGCGGCGTGGACCAGACCGCTGCTGTCATGGGGAGAAGATAGTCGTGAGTAAACCCTTCCCCGAGTTTTTCTTTGGTGATGAGATCGCCTAGAGAAATATCGAGATAGCCAGCGTCGTTGAGGTAGCGCGGGACCCCTTTCCCAAAGCGCATGATGTCGATGAGCATGCGCCAGAAGCGCGGACTAAGGGCATTCTTCTTTTGCGAGAAGATGTCGGCGTAAGAACTGCCGTTGTACTCGAACGAGCGTTCGGCATCGTAAATTGTGAACGACATGTCCGTGTCATGGTAGGGGACGGAGAGTTTCTTGAAGAGACGACACATGAGAGGGTAGGTGATCTCGTTGAACACCATGAACCCCGTGTCGATCGGTAGGTCGCGGCCGGCTTCTTTCACGTAAACCGTGTTGGTGTGACCGCCCACGTAGGTGTTTTTCTCGAAGACCGTGATGTCGTAATCGTTTTGCAGGAAATAGGCCGCCGACATCCCGGCCATGCCCGTTCCGACAATCGCCAGCCGCTGCTTCATTTTCTCTCCAAGAGATAGTGACCCACGAACCATTCCTGGCCATCGTTGAACTTGAAGAGTTCGGCACAGGACATGAAGAAGATGCGCCACCACTCGAGCCACTTGCGTCCCTCGCCGGCACCGTAGTGCTTTTCGAAAAGCGGGAGGAAGTAGGCCGTGTGTTTGTCCGTCTCCGCGAGCCACGCTTCCGATGTCTTGGCGTAGTGGTTGCCGTTCACGGACCACTGCTGGCCAACTTTGAAGTGACGGTCAAACTTCGTGAAGAGATCAAGGCTCGGCATCATCCCGCCCGAGAAGAAGTAGCGCGACATCCAGTCGGAGGCGTCTTTGACTTCAAAAAGGTACGGAGTCGTTTTGTGCACAAAGATATGAATAAAAAGTTTTCCATCGGGCTTGAGCCAGCCGTGGACTTTTTCGAGAAGTTTTTCCCAGTTGCGCATGTGCTCGAACATTTCGACGGAGACGACTCTGTCGTAGTGGCCCGGAGCTTGAAACTCATTCATATCTGCGGTGATGATCTGCAGATTCGTGAGTCCGCGTTTCTGCGCTTCGTTCATGATGTGCGCACGTTGCGTCGCGGAATTACTAACGCCTGTAATTTTTGATTGCGGGTATTTCGCGGCCATCCATAGGGAGAGGGAGCCCCAGCCACAGCCGAGCTCGAGGATATCGATTCCGTTCGTAAGACCCGCACGCTCGCAGGTCAGTGCGAGCATTCTTTTTTCTGAGGCGGCGAGATCATCGCCAGCATCCCAGTATCCGCAGGAGTACTTGAGGTGGGGGCCTAGGGACTTGAGATAAAATTCCGTGGGCACTTCGTAGTGCTGTTCATTGGCGTCGGTCGTGTGAACAGCGATGGGCCCCTGACGGAGTTTCTCGACGAAAGCCGCTTGAGCGCTGGCCGAACTCATCGGCGCAATCTCTTGCAAACGTTCACGCAGGAGGCGACGAATGCCCCAACGAATCACCACATCAGGAATCAATTGTTTTGCGAGCAAAGACTCAACCATGCTTCTCTCCGTTTTGGATCTCTACCTTCTCTTTCTTCGCTGCTATCATCAGTACGAAGAGATATATTGGAAAGTTACATTTATGAAAAATCAGCAACTTGTGCTCGGCGCCATAGGCCATATCCGCTCTGAATTTCGTGAAAAATTTGGGGTGCCCAAGCAGCCCGGTCTCGCTCCGGCCCTGCGGGCGATTCTTGAATTGTCGGGTGAGTGGTCGCACGAGACTTGTCTCAAGGGCCTTGAGGAGTGCTCACACGTGTGGGTGCTTTTCCATTTTCATTTAAGTGAAACCTTCAAGGGCGGGACTGTGCGCCCTCCCGTTTTAGGTGGAGAGAAACGCGTGGGAGTTTTTGCCACGCGCTCACCCCATCGACCGAATCCTCTAGGGCTCTCGCTGGTCAAGGTTGAACGAATTGTGATCGCACCGGGTGTCGCGCAGATTCATGTCTCCGGGCATGACTTTGTGGATGGAACACCGATCTTTGATATCAAACCCTACGTCGCTTCCTACGATGTGCCGCTGACCCCGGCCTCGCATTGGTCAGATGCTGTTCCTCAACCAAGGATAGAAGTGGTGTGGAAGGCGGACGCGGGCGAACACAAGCTGGCGCTCGAGCAAGTGCTGGCGCTTGATCCAAGACCGCGAGTGGCGAAACCGGACGCGCGGTTTGGTCTAGACTTCGCGGGAATGAACGTGGTGTTTGGTTTTAGCGAAGGCAAAATCATCGTCGAAGAAGTCTCCTCAGCGAAGACTTCCCCGAAGATTAAATAGCTAGAAAATTTCTTTGAAGAACGTCTGCATCGCTGCCCACGAGCGCTCGTCGGCCGATTTATCGTACGCAAAACCTTTCGACGGATCGTTGCCCGCTTCCGGGTTTGAAAACTTGTGAACCGCATTGCCGTAGCTGATCATCTGCCAGTCGGCCTTACTTTTTTGCATCTCTTCGATGAAGTCTTCGTACTCGTCTTGTTTCACGAAGGGATCATTGGCGCCGTGAAGCACCAGCACTTTTGTTTTCACAATGCCAGGACCTTTCAGCGGGAGCTTCGTGGCGAAGTTTCCGTGGAAACTCACGACGCCGTTGAGTTCCGTGCCGGCGCGAGCAAACTCGAGAACAGTTGAACCGCCGAAGCAGTAACCGATCGCTGCGATTTTTTTGCCATCGACGTTTTTCTGCGCCTTCAGCGTTGCAAGACTGGCCACGGCCCGCGCGCGCCAGAGTTCGGGGTTCGCTTTGTAGCCGCTAGAAACTTTCGCCGCTTCATCCATCGTCGCGGGACGCACGCCCTTGCCAAAAATATCGGCGGCGAAAGCGATGTAACCAAGTTTGGCGAGCTGCTCGGTCCGCGACTTGGCGTAGCCATCAAGGCCCATCCATTCGTGAACGACAAGAACACCCGGGCGCGGCCCTTTAAATTTTGTGTCGTAGGCGAGATAGCCTTCGAGGGTCACATCGCCTTCCTTGTATTCGATGACTTTGGTTTCGACTTTGGCCATGGCGGTGGCACTCATCAGAGTGAGGGCGAGGATAAGTAGTTTCATGGAACCTCCTAAAAATAAAAGCTGATCTTAGGGGATGAGCGGGCGGGAGTCCCGTCCGAATGCTCTGAGTAAAGAAGTTGTCTAGCTATGACTGACTGAGTTCGTCGGACTCTGCGGCTAGGCTCATGAATTTCCAACGGCACCTTTTACCCCGCCATCGCCGCTCGATTGATCCGCGCTAAGATCATTGTTGGGGAGACGTATGAAACTGTTCACCATTCTTCTACTGCTT
>JAIXOY010000250.1 GCA_027486525.1 Pseudomonadota bacterium | reverse complement strand
GAAGGAGCTTTCTCCTCTGCGTTTGTGCCAACGTTCACAGAGGCGAATCAAGAGTCCCAGCAAGAAGGGCGCGCACTTCTGTGGGAACTGTTTGTTATTTTGGGAAGCATCACTGCGGTGTTGAGTCTGCTGATCTTTGCGTTTGCTCCTGAATTGATCACGCTTTTTGCTCCATCGTTTGTGGCCGATCCGGAGAAGTTTCAGATCACCGTGACGCTCACGCGCATCATGTGTCCGTTCCTGTTTTTTATATCGCTCGCCGCTTTGTTCATGGGCACGCTGAATTCGTTGCGCGTCTTCTTCGTGCCCGCGCTTGCGCCGGCATCCTACAACTTGATGAGCATCCTTTCGATGTTGCTGCTCGCGGGATGGTTGCACAGGAATGGGTACGAGCCCGTGTTGTGCCTCGGCTGGGGCGCGATGCTGGGTGGATTCATGCAGGCGATCGTCCAGCTTCCGCTGCTCATCAAGCGTGGCTACGGTCCGTTGGTGCCGAAGCGTTTCGGCAGCAAGCGCGCAGTGAAAGTGATGGGTTTGATTGGCCCAGGACTGATTGGCTTTGCGGCCACGCAAATTAATCTGCTTGTGAACACTGTGCTCGCCACATCCTCTGCAGTGGGGGCGACGTCGTGGCTAAACTACGCGTTCCGACTTTTTCAGCTGCCGGTGGGCATTCTCTCTGTCTCGATTGGCAACTCTAATCTTGTGCACTTCTCTGCTGCGTGGAAAAAAGGCGAGAAAGAAGAGGCGATGAGCTCGCTCGCTTCGAGCTACTACCTGAGCTTTCTTTCCGTGCTGCCGGCGATGGCGCTGCTCTACACCTTGAGTGATGAAATTGTTCGTCTGGTGTTTGAGCGTGGTCGCTTCAGTGCAGAGAGCACCCTGATGACCGCTGTGGCCTTGCGGATGTATGTCATCGGTCTGCCGCTCTATAGTTTGTATAAAATCTGGGTACCGACCTTTTATGCGATCGATCGTCAGCGGGTACCGGTGCTGTCTTCTTTGTTTTCCATCGGCGTGAATATCGCCTTCTGTTCCTACATGGCCCCGCGTTCTGGGTTTGCGATGCTGGCCCTGGGAACCACTCTCTCCATGTTTGTGAACTGCGTGATCCTCGCTGTCATGCTGCGACATGATTTGCGTTTGAATTGGAGCTTCTTTTTTAATGCGCGTCTCGCCAAACTCTTCCTGGCCACGATTCTCATGGCAATAACCGCAGAAAAATTGTCGGAATTCTCGTTGCTGTCGGGACCTGGCCTGTTGCCACAGATCATCCATCTCAGCGGGATTGGCGCCGTCAGCATGGGTGTTTTCATCACAAGTTTATTGATTTCTGGTGAGCGTGACGCAGCTTTTTCACTGGTCCGACGGGTCACAGCACGCTTCAAAAAACGCTAATTTTTCGCTGGTTTATCTTGTAGCGAGTTTTGAATTCCGGTATTCTGGGGGTGATTTTCACATTGAAGGATCCCAAATGAAGACCGATTTCGAAACCCTCAAAGGGCTTTCTCAACATACGATCAACCACCTTAAGCAGGCGGAGCTCATCGATTTCGCGGCCGATACACGCGCGGACTTGATCGACGCCTTGGCCACTGAATACGGTGTGAGCTTTGCGACTGACGAAAACATCAAAGAGCAGGCGATCGAGGAAGTAGAAGAGAAGTTCGGTGCCGACAATCTTCCAGAGAACATCACAGAGACCGAGATGTTCAACCATGCGCGCAAAGAAATCATCAAGTCATTCAACGGAGAAAACATCGGCGGCCTCTACCTGATGGAATCTCTGCATAACATCGCGATTCGTGTAAAAAACTTCCTGCTTAATTCTGATTTGGTAGAAGACGTTTATTGCTCGGACGAGGATCTCATCGAATTCTTGGTCGACAAGATTCGTGAATTCGCTCCGAAGCGCGATCTCCGTAACTAATTCCTAAAAATGTCATCTGCGGCGTCGCCTTCGTCGCTCGCTTGTGCGCCTTACATTGAGTAAGCCTCCGCGCTCGTTTCCTCGGCTCCTAGCATCTGCCTATTTTTAGAAATTAGTTTTTTAATTCTTCGGTTCTAGCTTCATGAGCGAAAGGCACTCTTCAAAGAAGGGTCCTTCAACTGATCCGTTAAGCACGGAACTGCGGCTTTCACACATATAATAACCGCCCTCGGCCTTGTTGCGGAAAAGATACACGTCTAGATAGACCCGTTCTTCAATGCGCTGGCTGGCCTTGCCTTCCACGCGAATCACCTCCACGAAATGTTTTTGAGTCGCTTCGTCTTTAAAGAGATGGCGTGCTTCTGTCTCAATCACGACATCGGCTTTATCGTAATCAAGTTCTTCGGCTTCGATCTTGGCGTGGAGAATATCCGGCAGTGAAATGTTCACATCACCGTGAATGAATTCAAAACGCGCGTACCAGTCGTAGCGCGTGTCCGTGCGCTTAAATTCGATGAGACCTTTTTCTTGTTTGGTGATGCTCCACCAGGTGGGGACGGGGAGGCTCAAGCGACCAAAAGTGATGAGATAGCTTTCTTCGATGAAGGTGGATGACTCCTGTCGGACAATCCAGAGGGTGTAGAGCGCTCCGGCCAGCAGCGCGGCTAAAATTGCCCAATCCCAGAGGTTGTTGAGGATGTTTTCCATAGAATTCCTGCATATTACGAGAACTTAAGCCACTTCGCTACTTAGATTCGACCCGTAAAATTAAAGTCTTAACCCGATTTCACCGAATAGCTTCCGAATCGGGCGGGATAATTTTGCCTTATCCCAGACCGTTGGACTCTTGATGCTAGAATTGAAAGTGGGTTAGTGGGCTACATAAGTAGGTCACGTCAAATTGGGTAGGTCATCATGAAGTATAAAAATATTCTTCTTCTCTCTCTGGTGAGTATGCTGTCGTTTACAGCACACGCCGCTTTTGAAGATGAGGCTTACGCCTTCTGTACGAGTAAGGGAGGCGTGAAAGAACTCGGCGCTCCTTTCGCCAAGGACGGGCAGACCTGCCGAAACGCAATCTGTAAAAAATCCTCCGATGGTCAGGAGGTCAACACGTCCGACGTGAATCTCCAGAGCGCGAACATTCCTTACGCCTACGCCGGCGCGATCATCACTCGCTGTGTTTCTGACTCCGTGTTTGAAGAACAAGGCTCACAGTCAGGGGCTCAGTCCGGCGCACAGTCTGGATCTCAATCAGGTTCACAGTCCGGCGCACAGTCTGGATCGCAATCAGGTTCACAGTCGGGCGCACAGTCCGGTTCTCAGTCAGGTTCACAATCGGGCGCACAGTCCGGCAGTGGCAGCGGTGAAGATCAGCGCACTCAAGGCGGATCTCAGTCCGGCTCCGGTGGTGGCGATGGCTACTACTGCGAAGACTTGGGCGACTATATTTATGACAATCATCCTTGCTACAATAAATGTAAAAAAACTTGGGGCTTCTTCGGCATCTGGAGCGAGGAAGGGACCGAGCGCAGATCGTGCCGCGAGTGCCTAAACATTCGCTCAACATCTGACGGAGTCTATGTTCGCGGCTCTGGTGGTGCGCGTGTCACCGGCGGTGGGGTGGGTGGTGTGTACGTTCAAGGTGGCGGTCAAGGCCAAGGTGGAAACCAAGGCGGCGTCATTCACGTCCAAGGCGGAAACCAGGGCGGCGGCAACGGCGACGGCATGATCACGGTTGTGGTCGATGGAATTTCTTATCGCATCCCGGGCCACTGTGTGAACGGTGACGGCTCAGTGAAATCCTCTTGCCGCGGTTATCTCACGGCTGAATACAGAATCGGCGGCGCAGGCCGTTGTGAATATTCCTCAGATCCCCAAGGCTGCATCGGTGATAATGACTACAACGTGATCGTGTCACGCAACCAAACGGGCGCCGACTGCGTGAACTGCCAGGCGAGCGGTCGCGGCGGTCAACACTGGTTGTCGGGTGTGGCAGAAATCGTGGGTGCCATCGCTCCACCTCTCGCTCAATTCGGTATCGCTTATGTGCAGTCGAACGCCTACGTCGACGCGCAACAAGCCTGGGCCGGCGCTGCTGAAACAGGCTTCGAGCAATGCCGCCTCTCTCAGGAAGCGTACCTTCAATACTTACAAACAAACGAATTGCCAGGCATGACTCCTGAGCAACAAGCAGCTCAGCGGTGCAACGGTTACTCACTCGGCGGTTACGCTGGTTTGGGTGGTCAGTACGGCAACGGCTACGGCGGTTTCGGTAACCCGTACATTGGTGGCGGTTACTCGGGCGGCTTCATGGGCGGCATGATGGGCCCTTACGGCGGTTACAATCCTTACGGTCAGGGCGGCGTTGTCGGCGGTATCGCTGGCGGCGGATTCCAAGGCGGCGGATTGGTCGGCGGAATCTATGCGGCTGGCGGCATCCAAGGTGGCATCGCTGGTGGCTACGTCGGCGGCATGGCCGGTGGTTACGCTGGCGGCGGATATGTCGGCGGCGGCTACGCTGGTGGCCTGCAAGGCGGATACGTAGGTGGAGCTTATCAAGTCGGTGGCATCGCGGGCGGCGGTTACGTCGGTGGCGGTTATGCT
Organism: Pseudomonadota bacterium; assembly: GCA_027486525.1. Classification (GTDB taxonomy): domain Bacteria; phylum Bdellovibrionota; class Bacteriovoracia; order Bacteriovoracales; family Bacteriovoracaceae; genus UBA6144. The sequence continues at coordinate 6,028 of JAIXOY010000250.1, read as the reverse complement.
GGTGGCATGCAGGGTGGTTATGTCGGCGGCGGTTACGCAGGCGGACTCCAAGGTGGATACGTCGGCGGCGGCTACGCAGGTGGCATCGCCGGTGGCGCAGTCGGTAGCATCGTCGGCGGTATCGCCGGCGGCTACGCAGGCGGACTCCAAGGTGGATACGTCGGCGGCGGATATGCTGGCGGCCTTCAAGGTGGATACCAAGGCGGCGGTTACGTCGGCGGTGGATATCAGGGCGGCGGGTTCCAAGGCGGCGGATTCCAAGGCGGCGGCATCGTGGGCGGAGCCTACATCGTTGCAGGCGCAGGCGGCGGCGGTGGTTACAATCCTTACGGCCAAGGCGGTTGGGGTTCAGGAACCATTCCTGGCTACGGCGGCAACGGCGGCTACTGGGGAGCGACTGGTGGTTACGGCGGTCAACAGATGTACTTACAAAACCAACAAGCCGCTGCGATTGGCTCGAACTATCAGCAGCAAGCTTTGGCCGAACAGTTCGGGATGGCGTCGAACAACTTAGGTAACTACGCTGGCGGCGGCTACGGCGGCGGCTACGGCGGTTTCGGTTCAGCAGGCTTCGCCCCAGGCAACTTGAGCGCAAGCATCAACGCTGGTGTGGGCATTCAGTTCTAAGAATGAAAATTTGAAAGAGTAGAAACAAGAAGGGCCCGTTTAGGGCCCTGTCTTTTTATGTTCAGGATGAACGGTATGCCGACGAGAGGCAGGAGCCGAAGTCGGCGCCTTCGCAAAAGTTTACATTTCCTTGTTGTGAACGAGAGTCTTGATCTCGTGGCGGAACACCACTTCGATCGTGCTGGCTTTCACGTTTTGCACGATGCCGGGGCCGAACTTCGAGTGATCAATCACATCCCCAGCTTTGTATTTCTGGTCGATGCCGTAGGGCTGGCTCTTGGCCGTGGTTTTATTGAGTTGCTCCATCCAAAGATCAGAGATGGAGATGATCTTGGTGCTGCCCTTCGAGGTCAAGGTTGGCTTTTTCTTAGTGCGGGTCTTGTTGGCACTTGAAACTGATGGATCTTTGTAAGACTGGATGGTCGTGCAGGTGTTGCACTTAACCTTGGCGATACTCTTAGCATCTTTCATGGCAACGATGGTGTGGGCGAGATTCAGTTTGCATTTAGTGCAAAACGACAGGACGTCCTTCCCTGTGGTGATTTGTTCTGAGGCCATGATGTTTCCTTTTTGGCACTTTTCAAGCGAGAATAGGGGGCTATCATACCCCATCGCACCCCCTGTCGTAAAGGAAGGCGCGCCCTTTGGATCAGCAATCACAGCTTCTCGATAAGGCAAAAACTCTGCCCCAAGAGTCTGGTTGCTATTTGATGAAGGACAAAAATAGCCGAGTTATTTACGTCGGGAAGGCGAAACGACTGCGCTCACGCGTCACGTCGTACTTTGATAGCAGCGTTAAGAGCGTAAAAACTCAATTTCTCGTCTCACATGCCCAGGACTTCGACTTCATTTTGACTCGCTCCGACGCCGAATCTTACGTTTTAGAAAACAACCTCATTAAGAAGCACAATCCCAAGTACAACATTCGCCTCAAAGACGACAAAAGTTACCCGTGGGTCATGGTCGATCACGAGGAACCTTTTCCGCGCCTAGAGTACGTGCGTCGTCCTAAGAAGGGGCGCGGCAAAGAGCTCTACGGGCCCTTTCCGGTGGGCTCGAACATCTCCATGGTCATGCGGGTACTGACCAAGTCCTTCATGCTGCGTGATTGTTCGCTGACGGAATTCAAGGGCCGCAAGACCCCGTGTTTGCTTCATCAAATGCAGCAGTGTACCGCTCCTTGTGTCGCTCTGATTAGCGCCGAGGATTATGAAAAAGACTTAAAACTTGCGAGCGGTTTTTTCCAGAGTGAATTCAAGGCCCGCAAAGCCATCAAAGAACTCGAACGGCGCATGGAAGAGTACGCTGAAAACGAGCAGTTCGAACGCGCGGCTATTGTGCGCGACCATCTGGATGTGCTGAACGCTTTCTTGCAGCAGTCCTACGACCAGCACGTGGAATCACTCAAGGACGAGAATGATGTGGATGTGTGGGCCGCCTATCAAGGCGCCGAAGAATTCGACTTTAGTCTCTACATGATTCGCGGAGGGATGCTGATTGGGCAGAAGAACTTTAACTTCCTCGTGAGTGATCTCGCAGAAGATCTTGGCGAAGAGATGCGCGTGTTCCTCTTGCAGTATTACGCTGACCCAGAACAGATTGCGCCGCCATTGGTAATTTTAGATTCTGCAGAAGAGGAAACCGAAGACTTTGCCAAGGCCTTGGCCGAATTAGCCGGCACAGCGAAGCCGCCGAAGGTCTATGGTCGTAAGAAAAAGTATCAACCTATTCTAGATATGTGCCGCCGACATGCGGAAGAATCACAGCGGGTGCGCATCGCCAATGCGGCGTCGCCGTTTAGTGGTTTGAAGAAACTCAAAGAGCTGTTGAACCTGAAAGATCTGCCACGCCACTTAGAATGTTTTGACGTGGCGATCTGGCAGGGGAAATCACCGACGGCGTCGCAGGTGGTCTCGCACGACGGCAAGCTGGATAAAAAATCTTATCGCTACTACCATCTGCAAGAGCTCCCGGAAGGCAACAACGACTTCGCCATGATGAGAGAAGTCATCTCCCGTCGTCTGCAGCACGGAGAGTTGCCGGATGTATTGGTGATCGATGGTGGCACTGGACAGGTGAACGTGGTGTGCGCTGTCGTTCGCGAAATGGGTCTTGAGCTTCCGGTGGTGGGCATCGCCAAATCGAAAGATCTCAGCGGTGATTTCACGAAAACAGAAACGAGCAAATCAGAAGAACGGTTGGTGATTCCCGGTCGCAAAGATCCCTACATCCTCACCAAGAGTCCTGCGCTTCTGCGCGTGATCGTGAGTCTGCGGGATGAGGCCCATCGATTCTCGCGCAAACTTCATCACAAGGCGGAAAGTAAACGAGTCATGGGGACGTGGCTCGATGAAGTGGAAGGTCTCGGTGAGAAAGGCAAGCAGCTCGCGCTGCAAAATCTCACGGTCACAAAAGAAGAACTACGGCAGATGAATGTGAATGAGATCTCGAAGCTGCTGGGTCTGAGCACTGTGCAAGGTAAGGCCATCGCCCGGCATTTGAGTCAGACTCAAGACGAATGATGCGAGTAAGTGGCTGATTTTGTGTGAAGCTAAAAATTCCGTCTTTGTTTCAAACTGCAGCGCTATATCATAGCGATATGAGATCACTCCTTTTCAGCACATGGTTGTTGTTTCCATTCTTTACGGTGCTCGCCGCAGACCTGAAGGAGTTCGACGACAACAAGGACGGGAAGGTCGATCGCCGGACGCACTCAGCGAAAGGACAAACGACTCTCGAAGACCGCGACCTCGATTTCGACGGCTTTTTCGAAACCCAGCTCCAGTTTTTTTCGTACGTCAGTGACACGAAGCCGATCCAGGTCACGACGACGGTGACTCCGGCGCAGAAGGTTGAGCGCAAAGAATTTTTGTTCGAAGTGCGCAAGTCCAAGCGTCTGCGCCGGCAAACTCAGATCTTTGACGAGAAGGGAGTTGTGGTCCGTGATTGGAGTGATTCCACGGATCTCGCGAAGGCCTCCGAATGTCAGGCGTTCGGAGATCTCGGTGTCGAGGAGTTTGCGCGCGCAGGTGAGGCGCCCGCATTGCGGTTGAACAACGGCTATCTCGATCTCCAGCCCGGGCACCGCGTACACGAATCCTGTCTTACGAACTGGGGCCGGGACCTGTTCGTGGAAAATTTCCAATCGGCCATGAGCACCGGACTCCAGTGCCTTGGTCGGCTCGCGAGCGGCAACAACGGTGCGCGCGTCAACCTCTCGCAGCTCGAGAGCCTCTTCGCGACCACGAAGGTGACCGTGCTGTGCCATCAAAGAGACTACGAGTGGAACGGCGTCGTGGGCCACGCGTCCACGGGTCCCGCGGATGCGATCAAGGATCCGGCGGTGGCCCATCCGTACATTTCCCTGAACCCAACGGCTCCGAACCCGGCGACCGCGGGCGACATCCTCGAGCTGAAAAAAACGCTCTTCCACGAACAGCTGCACAACCTCGGGCTGCGGCACGGGCACTCCATCGAGTATCCCTACGCGTGCGAAGACTGCTGCATCTCCGAGGGACAAACCCCCGAGGACACCGCCCTCATCGGACTGGCTTGCAAGGTCTGCACCGGCGACTACGCTGGCACCACGGATAAAAGGTACGTGCTTGACATCATCAACTGGGGCAATCAAGACTACCGCTTCTTCCTGGGTCAGAAAGCGGCGACGAACTACCTCAAGGAATCTCCTCGGGATCCCTGGGGGTACGCGGCTGCGGCCCTCGCCTCCAGTGACATTTTCAATCCCTTCGGGTCGAGCCTCGCCGCCGAACTTCGTCGGCGCGTCCCGGCGCGGACAGCGGAAGTTGAGGGTCTCCTGGTGAGAGCAGAGAAGTTCAAAGATGCGAGTCACTTCAAGTTCGCCAAACCCTCGGCCGACGTGCTCGCCAAGGCGCACATGGATCTTTTTTTCGCCCAGGACGCGAAAAGCGCCTTAGCGACGCTTGAAAAAAACAAAGAGATGATCAAGGCGGCCATCACCGCGCCGAGCGCTTCGGACAGAAGCAATCGCACCTACGTCGCTGCACAGCTTCGCGGCCAGGTCAAAAACATGCTGTACACGATCTGGCTGGACCAGTACCCCCACAACAACGATGCCTTCAGTCCGAGGGCCTACACGCTCTTTAGCTTTCTTGGCTTGTGATGTTGCTCTCAGTTGAGAACGTGGATCACTTTCCGGTTGCCGCAGCCGCAGTCCATGCAGCGAGCGGTTTCTTGGACGAGAAGATTTTTGTAATCGGGCATGTGAGAAAGTAGGAGCTTCGCACCGCAAACCTTGCACTCATCCATCGTGCGTTTCACGTCTTCGCTCGTACCGTAGTACTCTTCGAAATGTTCAAATTTAAAGTCCATATCTGACATGCAGGGCCTCCTTAAGGCGTTTGATAGCTTTTCGGAGCACTGCTCTCGGGCCTAAAACTTCATTCATGGCGAGACGGGGCTGGGAAAAATGTATCGGGGGAGGTAAAACCTCCCCATGTCTGTCTTCGATAAAAAGCCCGCTCCCACCACCTTCGCCGAAGCCCTTCTGGGTGATCTCACGCTGGAAAGCATGGGCTTAAAGGAAGACGTGGCGCCGGAGCCTGCACCCGTCCTAACTGAGCGTGCGCTGGTACTTGAGTCTTTCGCTCGCTTCGCAGAAGAGAAAATCGCGGAGAGCCCTGACGGCGTCGTGAAGTTTCCGGGCGGTGAGATCGCGAAGCGTGAAGAACCGCTCACGCCTGCGCTGGAGCGCCAATTCACGGTACGGAGCTCCTGGGAACAGCATCAACGTCAGCGCCTCGGCGCGAAGACCTGGGACGCACTGACGGCAGGCAAGAGCGCTCCGTTGGTACTTTTCATTGGGGAAACACTGAGAGAAGAAAGCGTTCTTGAGCAACCGATTGAAGCGATACGTCCGGAGTTTCTCCTCTCCTTCATTCCTACTGTCGCCGATCTGTTTCAGAAAATGGTTCAGGCCATGAAGCTCACGCAGAGTGAGTACGTGCTGATGGCGTTGAAAGATATGACGGGCGAGAAAACCTCTGATGAGCTGTTAGAAGACATCAGCTGGTGGGCCCCGCGTTTTGTCGTTCCGTTGGGAGCCCAGGCTTGCCAGGCGATCTTGGGTCAGCGTGAACGCCTCGCCTCTGTGCACGGAAAGTTCTTTCCCGTGCCACGCCTCACGTCTGCCAGTATCCAAGTGGCACCGCTCTTTCATCCCAGCGTGATTGCTAGCAATACCAACATGAAAAAATCAACTTGGGCGGATATGCAAAAAATCATGCAGGCCCTCGGCAAAACTTGAGTCTCCCTTCGCTTTGTGGGTAGAATAGACCCAGCTGCTAAGAACCTAAGGACAGGTTTGTGCGTTGGACAGGAAGTCTATTCATCATTGCCCTCATGATTTCGGGGCCAGTTACTG
>JAIXOY010000261.1 GCA_027486525.1 Pseudomonadota bacterium | reverse complement strand
TTAAGACCAAAAAAAAGGGCCCCGAAGGGCCCTTTTTTTTATTGGAACATTGGAGCGAGAGGCAAAGCCATGATCTTCGCCGATGGGTTCACGATTTCACGGCTCGGCTCAACATCACGAACCGATGAGCGTGAACGCGAAATGGCTTCAACCACACCAACAGTCTTCGCCAACTCCGCCGCCATCACTGCGCGACCTGTGTTTACGATACCGCGCGCGAGAACTTTCTCTTTCAAGAAGTCTTTGTAGTCCACGGTGCCGATCAAAATCTTTTTGATCTCAAGGGGGCTGAGCGCTGGGTTCATATCTTTGATCTGCGCAGCGACGTTCGCTACGAACGGAGCGGCTTGCGATGTACCAGACACCTGCAGCATGCGGTTGCGTGGGATCTCCGAGTTGATCAACATGCCCGGAGCAGCGACGTCGACCATCTTGATGCCGTAGTTCGAGAAGCCGGCCAAGAACTGCACATCGTAAGTGGCCGCGACGCTGATCACGTTGTCGGCCTTGATGTTCGTCGGGCTGGTTGGGAAAAGATCATTGTTCGAGCCATCGTTACCAGCTGCAAACACGAACAAAGTGTTCGGCGCGGCCTTCATCATGCGCTGACCTTCCGAAATCAGAGAGTTCATGAAGTGCATGGTGACGTCCGCCAATTCTTCCGGCTTAGCGTCGCGGAAGAAGAGGATCTTGAAAGCAGCGCCGGTGATCATCTTGGCCTGGTTGTAACCGGTACCGAATGAGCCGTTAGCGACGTCGGCTTTTTGGTCACCAGCGTAACGAGCGATCTCTTCCAAAAGAACCATCTGCTGTTGGGCCAGAGCACCTAAGGTGCTCTTTAAAAGGCGCATGCGGACGTCTTCCGTCATGCTCTTGTTAGACACTTCCATCTCAAGACCGTAGAGAAAAGGCTTCACTTCTGTAGGAATCAGTTTGAGGCCCATGGCTTCGTTGGCCGAACCGCGGACCGAGATACCAGCGACGTGCGTGCCGTGGACGAAGTTCCCGAACTTCTGCAGGTTCGCCATGATCTCTTTGTCCTGGCGAGCAGCTGCGACCCAAGCGCGATCAGCATCAGTGGCCTGGCCGAGAAGCTGGCGAGCTTGGATTTCAAAGAATTTGAAAGCGTCAGCGGTGTAGGTGTTTTCGTATTTGTAGTCGATGAGCTTGTTGTTGGTCTCCGCGAAGTTCCAACCGTGGATATCATCAGGGTAACCGTTGCCGTCGTTGTCACGAGCGTCGTCGATTTCTTTAGCGTTGCTCCAGATGTGGCCGGCAAGACCCGTGTGTTGTGTGTCGAGGCCAGAATCGATCACCGCAATCGTTGCGGCTTGGGCCGTGAATGAGCAGGCGATAAGCGCCAGGGCGATTTTTCTCATAAAACTCTCCTTGTTTTAAACTGAGAATAGTCTAAACGAAAAGGCCCCTCCGGAGAGGGGCCTAAGCGTAACTGATATCATTTGTTAGATTCGAGCTTACTGCTGAACCATCAATTCTTTAATGTTCGTGATGTACGTCACGTCTTCCCCACGGCAACCGTCTTCAGGGCAGATGTTCGATGCGCGGCATCCACGAGAATCGCTGATGTAGTCGTTTTCGCCACGAACCAAGATGCCTTCAACAACACCTGTGGTTGCGTTGAACACCGCTGAACCTGAGTTACCACCGTAGGTGTCGAGGTTGGCCGTGAAGAACTTGCCTTTCAGAGCGCGAACGTGTGCGCCGTCAGTGATCTTGGTAGGAAGACCCGTTGGGTGACCGATCACGAGGATCTCGTCGCCAGCTTTGATCGAGCCTGTTTTACGGAAGGTCAGTGGCGCGCGGTCAGTCACAACACGGTCAAGCTCGATGTAGGCGTAGTCGTCTTGTGACATGCGATCGAGGGCGCGGCTGATGATGCGTTTGCATGAGTAAACACTTGTGTTGGGGACAGTCACACCGCTTTGTCCTGCGTCGTCTACTTTATAGTCGAAAACCCATTTGTTTGAAGCACAGTCAGATTCTGAAGTGATGCAGTGTCCCGCAGTGACGAGATACTTGTTACCTACCAAGAAGCCAGAACACATCGCTGCTGTGATCTGGTGACTGAAGCGTTCTTCAGCACAGAAACCGCGCGAAACCATGGTTGGGCCAGTCAGAACGCTTTGCGCTCCCTGAGCACGAACGCTCGAGGTCGGGATCATCGCCGCTGTTGAGCGAGAAAGAGTGACGTAAGCATTGTTCGGTGACTCAAAAACGTCGAGACGGTTGTCGTCGCCGTAGATGACCTTGATTTGCTTATCAGTGGCGAAAGCCGAAGACATCGCCATAACTGCCAAAAGTACAAAAGAAAATTTCATGCGGGGAAATCCTTTTCCATAAAAAGGGAGTGGACTAAGGAATAGAGTCTGGCTTGTCCGACTGGACTCGACAACTAAAAGTTTCTTACAGGAATTTCGAAGTTTTCATGTGGTGGGATGGTAGGGGCGGCCGAGATCAGCCAAATCGAGCCTTCATGGGTCTTAAACACGGTCTGAGCTTTGTTAAAACTCGCCTCGGCCGTGTTCCCATAACGGAAACAAAAGAACTCCCAGCGCGCCGGGAGATCGGCAAAACTCTCGGGACTGAGGGCCAGCTGAAACTTTCCGCCGCTCCCCTCACCCTGCAGAACCCTCAAAACCACATCACCTAAGCGCACACTGAAAAGTGCGTCACTGACGGGTTCGACGTCGAGTTGCAGCACCTCACTGAGGAAATTCTCTAGTTCCTCAGGCGTGCGTGAGCGGTACTCAAAACTCAGGAGTTGGGTGTCCATTGATCCCGCAATTGCTGCCAGTCCCCTAGAGCGTTCGCTAAGAGCGGCGCATGGGTCCTTAAGATAATTGTATGCGGGTGCGTGAGCTTGTCGAGGGCCCTGTTGATCCACAAGAGCCCCAGGCCATCTAAAGCTTCACGCTGAATCTGCGCTTCGGCCGGAAAACGCAGGAACGACTTTCGTGAGATGCCCCACATCCACACAGGACAGGCGAGCTCATCCATCAGAATGGGTAACTGCTCGAGCAGCTGGTGGTTTTGCTCACGGGTTTTGCTGAAACCAAAACAGGGGTCGGCAATCACCCTAGAGAAGAGTTCATGGCGGAGGAATACTTCAAAGGATTCACGGAAAAAGCTGCGGGCACGGGGAACGATCGGGCCCGGACTGGTGTGCTGCATGTGCTGACCGGTCAAAGCGCGCTCGGGAACTTGGTTAAAACACAAAACATAGCGCAAGCGCGGATGGGCCTGCAGCAGCTTAATCACCCCCGGCTCGACCTTGCCGGACACATCGTTCCACACGATCTGCACATCCTGCGGGATCTGCGGAATGAGCCACTCGGCGGTTTCGAGATGGTACGTATCTAGGCTGAGCACCAGTGAGCGGGGCCAGCTTTTGAGATGCGGAACGAGCACCTGCTCGAGGCGCTGCCGTTCTTCGGTGGCCGTGATGGCGGCGTTCTTGGGGGCGGTGGATTCGGCACCGACGTCTAAGCCATCCAGGTGCTTCCACTCATTCAAGCGCTGCTCGAAATCCTGCGACGTGGTGATCTCTCCCCCATCGCTGAACGAATTGGGGGTG
>JAIXOY010000157.1 GCA_027486525.1 Pseudomonadota bacterium | reverse complement strand
TTGCAAGGCTTCCTGTTGATGGGTCATCGAGATGCTTTGCTGCCCCCAGGTTTGCGTGACAAAGCCCCAGGGGATCCACTGCGCTACATTCACCGACCCGGCAAGGCCCGTCGATGAGAAGAGAAGGTTTCCAACAAAGATTAAAAAGCGAAGCATGGTGTGACCCTCCGATGGTCGGTTAAGACCTTCAACGGGCAGGAGGCACATTTTTTTTAATTCAGTGAGTGGATTTTTTGACCATGCGATCTAAGTCTCCATGATCTGAGGAAGTCTGGTGTTTATCGAGGTTTTAATTTAGCGGGAGATTGTAGGTAAAAGGCACCGTTTGCCACAAAAACGTGTCACTTAAGCCCTTTCGCAAAATGGGCAAGACCGTTCACGACAGATTCGTAGATGTTATGTTCGCGCAGCTTTTCCTGTCCAAAAACAGACTTGAGTCGTTCGCGGAGTAGCGGAAATTGAGAGGTACCACCGGTCAAGATCACTTCGGTGACTTGGTCGGGAGCGAGTCCAGACTGATCGAAAACCTTCAGCATGGTGTTCATGATTTCATCTACCGTGGGGCGAACGCTGATGCGGTAGTCTTGGTCATCGATGGGTTGTTCAATATCAATGCCCAGTGCTTGATACGTGAAGGTGGCTTCGGGAGATTTACCCAATGCGATCTTCGTTTTCTCAATCTCATTGAACAACGGAAAACCGAGCTGGCCTTCCACCAAGGCGTAGAGCTGCTGAATGTATTTTTCGTCATGCTCAGACAGCGCAAATTTGCCAATGTGCTGAAGAAACTCCCAGGTGTCTTTCTCACGCAAGTGCGTGATGTGGGCCGGCGAGCAGATTTTTTTCAAAAGACCACGCGGGAATTTCAGCACGTTCTGACCACCAGGAAGTTGGTACTCAAACTGGGAGCCGAAGTGGGGAGCGATGAAGTCCTTCATCATGTCTCCGTCAAGGGCATCACCCGCAAGAAAAACACCGCTCAGACCTAAAATCTCAGAACCCTGCATCAAGGTGAAGTCAGACGTACCGCCACCGAAGTCCGCGATCAGCACAATTTTATTTTCCAAGGAGGCACTTTGGTAATCAAGGCCGGCGGCGACGGGTTCAGGACAAAAGTGAATCTCTTTAAAACCGGCGAGCTCGGCGGCTTTCTGCATGCGATCTTGCGCGAGCTGATCATTTTCTTTTTCTAGCGCGTAGAGGGCGGGGCGACCCAGAACAATCTTTTCGACGTTCTCACCCGTGCTCGCATTAGCGCGTCGGCGCATCTCACTTAGAAAGACGGCGACCATTTCGGAGATGTTGACGTTTTGATTATGGATGGCCGTGCCGGTGTATCCAGGTTCCGGCAGAAACTTTTTGATGGAACGAAGGAAGCGTCCTTCGCCTTCGTGGTTCACGTACTCTTTGATGGCTTCGCTGCCAAAGTACCAGGTGTTTTTCTGTGGGGTGAAAAGCAGCGAGCGCAGCACATGGCCGCCGGCCGGATCAAGCTTAATGGGTCGAATCTCGCCTGTGTCAGCGACATAGGTGAGGAGTGAGTTTGAGGTTCCAAAATCGACGGCGTAAAAGCTCATGAGTTAAGTTTAATTCTAAAGCAATTCTTGATTTCTACAAACCATTCAGTGCATCAAGTCTTCCTCAGAGAGCTGACTTTAGTTAGAATGCCGCCATAAAGGAGTCCCCCATGGAATACCGTCAGCTCAGTGGTGCAGGTTTACGCGTCCCTCTTCTCAGTTTCGGCACGGCCACCTTTGGCGGAGTCGGTGACTTTTTTAAGGCCTGGGGAGCCACCGATGTGGCTGAGGCCAAGCGCCTGGTTGATCTCTGCATGGATCATGGCGTGAATTTCTTTGATACCGCCAATGGTTACTCACGCGGTCGTTCTGAAGAAATTCTCGGTGAGGCCCTTAAAGGTAAACGACATCAATCGTTAATTGCCACGAAAGCCACGTTCCCGATGGGCGACGCTCCCATGGATTACGGCTCCTCTCGCTTTCACCTGATCGAAACCGTCGAAGCGAGCCTCAAGCGTTTACAGACCGATCACATCGACATGTTTTTCATGCATGGCCAAGACATGCTGACTCCCGTGGACGAAACTCTGCGTGCCTTAGATAACTTAATCGCGGCGGGAAAAATTCGCTACATCGGCTGCTCAAACTTCTCTGGCTGGAATCTCATGAAGTCCCTCTCGGTTTCTGAGCGCCATGGCTGGGCGAAGTATGTCTTGAACCAAACCTACTACTCGCTGGTGGGGCGCGAGTACGAGTGGGAGCTGATGCCGCTGGGCCTGGATCAGAATGTCTCGTCGATGGTGTGGAGCCCGCTGGCGGGCGGAGCGCTCTCTGGCAAAATCTCACGCACACGTCCAGCACCGGCCGGCAGTCGTGCCGCTCAAATGGACTTCGTCGTCTCATCGAAGTCAGAACATCTGCATAACATTGTGGATGTGCTGGAACGGATTGCTAAAGAAACGGAAAAGACCGTGGCGCAGGTGGCGCTCAACTGGGTTGCTCATCGTCCGACGGTGGCCAACGTGGTCATCGGCGCTCGTAACGAAGAGCAACTCAAACAAAACTTCGGTGCTGTCGGGTGGAAACTTTCAGCTGAGCAAGTCGCGCGATTGGATGTTGCCAGTGAGGTAAAGCCCATCTACCCGTACTGGCACCAGCGGAGCTTCCCTCAGCTTCAGCGCTAGCGAACGTGCTTCGCAGCGATGGAACGGTTGATCTTCTTGATCTCTTTCACGGCCACGCGTTCGTAGTCCTGCGAGAGGCGTGTGGTTGGAAGCGGCTGAGCTTTGATCGCTGTCACTTCAACGCCGGTCTCTAGTGAGAGATCGGTGTGCTCGATCTGCTCCATCGCGAGAGATGGTGAAGAGAGAAAAGCTGTGAAGAGTAGGACTGCCATTTTCATAAGAACCTCCTGTTCGGTGTGGTTTCTACCACGCACATCTTGTTGCGAGAATCATGCCAAGTCTGGTGCGCACTTGGGACAGACACTCAGTTTGCCTTCTTGGCCCTTCCGTTCATCGACACTATAAGGTTCGCCGCAATTTTCACACTTGGGCCTCGTCCTCACGAGACTGCGTGTTTGATTCAGCGATCGACTTCCCGTGGAGCCACTGACAAACGGCATGGACGCCTTGGCGCCGGGGCGAGTGGGTGTCGGAGGTTCAGGAGGAATGATCTCGAGATCCGTCACAAAGATATTCGCGCGGGTGCCGTTGGGCAGACTACAGGCGGCTTTTTTGCGGCCCTGACCGTCAACACTCACATTGCTCACTCGTACGGTTTCGCCTTTGTATTGACCAGCGATGACGAGAGCTTTGATGATTTGTGACATGTTGAGATTTTAGCATAAAAAAAGCCCGGACTAGGCCGGGCTTTTAGAGAAACGATGAATCTAAGAACTAGTTTTTCTTCGCGATCACGATGTGAGCGGTCAATGGGCGCTCAGTTTCGAAAGAAAATTCTTTGTAGAGACCAGAAAGATTTGAAGACTGAGCCGCTTCCATTTCAACTTTCGCGATTTCGACCGGCTCATTCAAAGACAACTCGTGGTTCGCAAGAGCTGAGAAAGAGAAAGTTGAGATCAAGATAAGTGCTGCAAGTTTCATAAGTCCTCCAAGTTTTTCGGTCTTCCACACGGATACCTAATGCGGGTTTCGTGCCAAACTCTAGCTATTCATAACCCTTCAGAAGCACATTGCGCGTCGCGCAAAATGGCACCAGTGGTTGCATTTGGAACCAGTCGCACAGAGTCACTTTGTCATAAAATGGCCTAACTAAATGATTTTACATCCCGATCACAGTAAGAAAAACTCTTTATAACATTATGGCTTCGGGTCTCGTTAGAGGGTCAGAGGATGTCTATGTCGGATGAGACCTGGGTCGCACAGTTAAAAGAGGGAAGTGAAGAGGCCTTTCAGGCCCTCTACCAAACTTACGCCCCCGACCTCCACCGCCATCTCTTCTACTTATTAGGTGACGCTCAAGAAGCAGAAGACCTTCTGCACGAGGTGATGATGCTGATGATTCAGAAGATTGGTTTCTATACTCCACGGCCAGACATGAAGAACAGCTTCAAGGCGTGGCTCTATCGCTTGAGTACGCACCGGGCGATCGATGAGATCCGCAAACGCAAAGGCAAGATGACGACGGAATGGACCGAGGTCTCGGATAGCGTGCCTTTGCAGGACGAGATGTATGAGAAGCGCGAACAAGAAGGATTGATCGGTGAACTCCTGCTGCAATTGCCCCTCATGCAACGAATGGTGCTGGGATTAAGGGTAAATGACGATCTTTCTTACTTAGAAATTTCCGCGGTCCTGGGCAAAGACGTGAACACCATTAAGCAAAGCCTTTTTCATGCCCGCAAAAAGATGAAAGAGCTGCTGCTGGCACAAGGAGCGATGGCATGAAGCACCCTCCCTTTGAGATTTTGCAAGATTACTTTGAAAACGCCCTGGCCGACTCCCTTGAGAACCGCGTGAAGGAACATCTCTTGGTTTGCGATCAGTGCAATAGAATGCTGGCCGACTTTGCCGTGATTGAGACCAAGGTGCTCAAGCGCCAGGCGCCTGACCTCTCGATGCAAGCTCAGCAACGCATCTTCGCTGATGCCAAGAAGATGTTGGCCCAGCGAGGGCAGCAAAAACGGGCCCACGTAGAGCGACAAGAAAAGCTCAAAGAGCTCGTCGTCGAATGGCAAGAGAAGCTCAGTTTCGATTGGCGCGTGCCGGCCTTGCAGTTCTGTTCCTTGTCCCTCGTTCTGGCCATGGTGGTAGCCGTCGAAACGAATCAGACTGAAGAAACCACTTATCAACCCATCTCCACAGACGTGCAAGTATCAACCTATCAAGATGTCACCCCTCAGGAGGGAGAATGAAATATTTATTGCTGCTACTCATGAGTCTCACTGCCCACGCCGGCATAAAAGTCCAGGGCGATCAGGTGCAGCCATTTAAGTCGAACGGCTATCCCATGCGCGAACTCATTAAAGATTATGCGGAGATGACGGCGACCCATGTGTTCTATTCAGATAAAACCGTTGAGCCCAAGGATGTGGTGCAGCTGCAACTGAATAGATCCATGAGCAAGACCGACTTTAAGCAGATCTTTTACGCTCTGTTGAATGCTCACGGTCTCTCACCCATGGAAGAGTCCGGCTTCTTGTGGATCAGCCCGAGCCGCGACAACCGCTACCTGCCAGGTCCGGTTTTTACCGATGACAGCTATCCACGGGATGCGAGTTTCAAACTCGTCGTTCATACCCTGAAGTACCCGCTGGCCAGTTCCATCACCCGCAATCTGCGCCCCTACGTCTCTCGCTATGGCCGCGTGATCAACTTCTCAGACGCGCGCACCATCATCTTGAGTGATCTCGGAGACAACATCGCTCGTTTGGTGAAGCTTGTGGAATCTATGGATACCGAACTTGCTTACCAGCAAGTCCTGAAAGAGAAACCCAAGACGCCTGAGATCGACACCGCGACTCAAGAGAAGATCGTAAGTCTCGAGCTGGAAAATAAAATCCTCGAGCGTAAGTACCTTGAGCTCAAAGAGAAGAATGGCTCGGGAGGTGCGCAGTGAGAGTTTTATTTCTAGCACTTTTGATGAGCACCAGTGCGTGGTCGCAAGTCGTCAGTCGAGATGCGAACGGAGACTTCATTTTCACGAAGAAAAGTTTCAAGGCCAGTGAGCTTCTCCACGACTATGCGACACTCGAAGGGCTCAACCTCGTCTTGTCAGTTGATTTCAAGGACACGAATCTCTTCATGGAAGGTCGGCGTTCCATGAGCAAGGAGCACATGGAGAACTACATCTCCGTGGTGCTCTACCAGGTCGACGGAAGCGTGGTGCGCACGAGTGACACGAAGTTTCTCAACATCATCCACGCCCGCGACACCCGCTATGTGACTCTGCCGATCTACAGTGACGTTGAGAACGTGCCTCGCAACTACAACCACGTCCAACTGTCCTACCGCTTGCAGCACATCGAAGCCGCCGAACTCACGCGGAATCTGCGGCCCTTCTTGAGCCGGTACGGACGGATCATCGACGACAACTACTCGAACT
>JAIXOY010000178.1 GCA_027486525.1 Pseudomonadota bacterium | reverse complement strand
GTGTTCAGCGGAACTTCCATGGCGACACCGCACGTCTCAGGCGTGCTGGGTCTCTACCTCGCGCAAGACGGCCGTCGTCCCCACGCTGAAACGATCGAGCGTTTGATGGCAACTTCGGTTCCAAGTTCTGCTTACCGCCGCACCACCATCTCGGGCGGCCGCGTGGATGCTTACAACCTCCTGACCAACACTCGGCCAGCTCGCCAAGAGCCACCGGCGGATCAGTGGCAGTCAGAGCGCATGTCAGAAGTGTTTGAGTCCGTTCACCCGTATGCCAATGGCACGAAGCTCACGCGTACGATCAGTGTCACTGGCGCCAAGTACATCCGTGTCCTGGTGAAAAAACTCGACTCTGAATCAGGCTATGATTTCTTGACGGTGAAAGACGCGAGCGGTGCTGTGATTGAAAAACTCTCAGGCAAGCTCGATGATTTCACTACCGATTACATCCAAGGTGACTCGGTTGTGATCGAGTTCAGCTCGGACAGCTCTCAGGCCGCCTGGGGCTTTTTGGTCGAAGAAGTTCAAGTTATCCGTTAAGGACTACGCAATACTCAGAGGGCGGGAGCGGCTTTTCAGCTGTTTCCGCCCTTCCTGCCACAAACTCTGGGCAAACGAATTTTCTTGTTTCCAGTCTAAAATACTCTCGTGGAACTCCTCAATTCCAGAATGGGAGAACGCGGTTCGGCCGTTGTCATGGCCATCCTCGTGACCTTCGTCTGCGCCAGCATCACACTTGTGATGTTCCAGGTTCGCCGTGACCTGGAACGCACCTCATCCTTCGACGAAGAAAAAGTCAGCGAGAACACCGCCTGGGTTGGGGTTGAAAGATTCTTTCGCGATAATCCGGGTTGCACGCAACTTTTGAAGCGCAAAAAGCTAGGCGAGAGCTTGATGGGGGCCCAGGAACCCGACATGCCCAAGGTCGGCCGTGAGTGGGATGAAACCGGTTGGCTGGTGAAAGAGATGTATGTCCTTCGCCGGGAAGATGAAATCGCCTGGCAGCTTAAACGAACGACCAGCGCTCGTCCGGGAGTCTCCACTGTTTATTTAAAGATCAGTCTCGTGCCCAAACCAGCTTCTGGCATAAAGGCCGGAGTCGATTACATGTTGCGTGCACCCACCAGCACTCGTTTAGTTGGAGTGAAGGTTACCATGGCCCATGAGCGGGTCTTTGGTCACTGTCAGCGGCAAGTCGCCGAGCAGGCCTGCTATCAGGCCGGTGAAAGGTTGGGAATCATGCCGCGGATGGCGGGAGGGCGGATGCCGGCGTCGAAAGAGTTTCAGTGCGGAGAGGGAGACCCGTACAAAGTGCAATGCCTCATCCCAGAAGACACAGCACCCATCTGGCGCTGTAATAATTGATCCAATAATTGCGGGGGCGTCGACTTCGGCTCCTGCCTCTCGTCGACATACCGGTCTTCCTGACCATAAAAAAAGCCACCCGGAGGTGGCTTTTACTTACTTAGTGTCAGTAGATACTACTGAAACAAGTGGATGTTTTTGCGGAGGTAAGCAGAAAGTGAGCCGACTTTGTCCAACGTGCGCATGGTCGCTGTAGAGACGCGCAAACGGATGGTGCGACCAGTTTCCGGGTCGAAAATTTTCTTAGTCTTCAAGTTAACTTCGCTGAACTTACGAGTCTTGATGTTTGAGTGAGAAACTTTGTGGTTGGCCTGACGGCTTTTTCCAGAGAGGTCGCATTTACGTGACATAAGAGATCCTTAGCTAGTTTTAAGTCTGGGTAAGTTAACGTGCCATGGCGGTCTTTGGCAATTGAGAAATGACCCATCTTAGGGTTTAATTCCCGCCATCACCGGCCTTAAACCTAGGGACCCACCATGATTCAGCCATTGAAAATCAAGAACGCACTGCAAAAAGCTCCTTCTGCAAAACCGATTTACCCCGTGACGATTAAGTCGAGTAAGGGTGAAGACGTGACTCTGGCCGATCCGCGCGCCACTCGTTGCATGCTTGCTTTGATGGATCTAGCAGCGGTGAACGGCGGCGCTGCCTGCCACTGGGGTGGACCCTCGGCCATGACGGAAATGTGGACCGCGCTCCACTCGCTCATGTTCCGCGAGAGTGCTTGGTTCGACCGCTACAACTTCGTGAACGACATCGGCCACGCAGAAAACGGTATCTACGCTCTCCGCGCGAATCTTGGTTTCGGTGATCTGACTCTCGAGACGCTTAAAGGTTTCCGCTCGATTAAATCAAAACTCACGGGCCACGGAGAGTCGCACCTTTATCCAGAAGGTGTTCTGCTTTCTAACGGGCCTTTGGCTTCAGCACTTCCCCAAGCGCAAGGTCTCGCCATGGCCGACGCACTTTCAGGTAAAAACCGCATCACCATTTGCTCAGTTTCTGATGGCGCGAGCATGGAAGGGGAAGCCAAAGAAGCTTTTGCCGCGATCCCAGGCTTGGCCGCGAAAGGCAAACTCGCTCCGTTCGTCATGATCATCTCTGACAACAACACCAAGCTGGGCGGCCGCATTGATAAAGACGCCTTCAGCATGAACCCAACCTTCGCCTCCCTTGAGACCTTGGGCTGGCAGGTACTGAAAGTAGATAATGGCAATGACTTGACCGCTGCACTTCACGCAGTGGAGAAAGCTTTGGCCACAGTTGATGCCAAGAAGCCCATTGCGATTTGGGCTAAGACTGTTAAAGGCCACGGCATCAAGGCCACAGCAGAATCATCATCGGGCGGCCACGGTTTCCCCTTGAAAGCGCATGATGAGGGCATTCACGCATTCCTGGAAGAAATCTGGGGGAGTAAAGACGTGCCGGCGGCATTCACCACTTGGGCCAAAGAGCTGGTCATTAAGCCGACGAAGTCGGCTACATCTGGCGTTGCAAAAGACAAGATCCAAATTGGTGTTTCGAAAGCACTCTCAAAAGCGGCCAAAGAGGGCCTGCCGGTTTTCTCAGTTTCATGTGACCTGGCAGGTTCGACCGGCGTGAAAGGTTTCCAAACCGATCACCCAACGCACTTCCAAGATATCGGCGTTGCTGAATCAAATATGGTTTCTGTAGCTGCCGGGATGTCGAAACTAGGGTTCATTCCCGTGGTAGATACCTTCGCCGCGTTCGGTGTAACGAAAGGCAACTTGCCGTTGATCATGGCCTCTTTGTCGGAAGCTCCGGTCATTGCGATCTTTTCGCACACTGGTTTTCAAGATGCCGCTGACGGTGCTTCTCACCAATCTCTCACATACATGAGCGCGCTCGCCTCAATCCCTCATACTGTTCTCGTGAATCTCGCAACAGCGAAAGAAGCCGAAGAGTATGTGTATCAGGCCGTCAAAGAAATCGCTTCAATGAGAGAGGCCGGTCAGCACGCACCGAGTTTCATTTTCTTCTTGGGCCGTGAGAATTTCCCTCTCGAAACCAAAGAAGGTCTCACTTACAAAATCGGTACACCTCAAGTCATCGAAGCGGGCACAGATGCCATGATCGTCGCGACGGGATCTTTGCTTGAAGAAGCACGTGCTGCCGCTGAACTGTTGAAAGCAGAAGGCAAGAGTGTCGCGGTTGTTCAGCATGCCTTCGTGAATCGCCCGGATGGACAGTTCATGGCGACCATGTTGAAAAAATCCGGCAGCAAGCTTGTGACCGTGGAAGATCACCAGTTGATCGGTGGCATGGGCGCCATGCTGGCACACTCACTCCTTCTTCACGGAGCAGATTTTAAATTGAAGTCATTGGGTGTTCATGGAGAGTTCGGACAGTCGAGCTACACTGCTCAAGAGCTTTACCAGAAGCATGGCCTTGATCGCACGGCGATCGTGAAAGCGGTCAAAGCTCTTTTGTGATTACGGGCGTTCAGAATTTTTATTACTACGTACAGAACATGGACCGGGCGGTGGAGTTTTACTCTACCGCCTTCGGCGCCAAGAAAGTTTTCGGTGACGAGTATTGGACATCGCTCGCGCTTCACGGTCTCACGCTTGGACTTCACGGCAATAATGGTTGGCCAGTAGAGAAGGTGCCTCGGAATGAACATGGCGCTAAGGCCGGCGGCACGCTGACATTGAGAAGTGATAACATCCCCGAAGATCGCGCCCGTTTAGAGAAGCTCGGCTCCATGATTATTAGCGAAGCCAAGACAGATTGGGGCCACATGCTGGTGTTTGAAGACCTCGACGGTAACATCCTCAATCTTCAGCATCCCAGCTACTAACGTTACGGCCAATTTCTGGCCACTTTGACCAATTTTCAGACACCCCAGGTGAAGTTCCAGAGAGATAGACCCTCTTACATTGGCGCAGGTCTTGCTTCGCCTTAAGGAGTTAAATCAATCTCCGGGGGGACTTCATGCGCTTACTTAGTTTTATCGCGGCCACACTTATTTCTTCCTCTGCCTTTGCTCTGAATTGTGGCGATACCATAACAACGCAGGTCAAACTAAAGAAAGACTTAGACTGTTCGAACTATAGCGGGTTCGCCGCCGTTATCTTACGGGGCGATGGAAAACTCGATGGCCTGGGCCGTAAAATCATAAGTCCCAATACGACCGTCGGTGTGTACGCCGAAGGAAACCAGATAAGAGTGAGCAATCTCAAGATTGAAGGTTCTCCTCAAGCCACCGGAGTTTTGGGCTACAACGTCGTCCGCCTCGTGGTCGATCAGGTGGAAGCACGGCAGATGAACATCGGCGTGGATTACTACACAGAAGTTGATTACGACTGCGATCGGTTGCGGGTCTCAAACAGTGACTTGAGTGGCAATAACTACGCCGCAAAAGTGATTGCCCCCAAGTGTGAGTACGTCCCACGGTTCATCAATAACGATCTCTCGAACTCCGCGGTCACGGCGCTTAACCTGTCCGCCAAACGTCTGCGCATTCGTGAAATCCAGGGGAACATATTCGCAGGTTCAACGAACGGCCTGTCGCTCAAGTCAAGCGAGCACACACTCGTGGAAGGCCTCGATCTGTCGAGCTCGCAGATCAGTGGTACACAGATTTACGCCTATTCTTCAAATGAGCTGGTCATCCGCAACGTGATCACGGGAGAGGCCCAAGAAGGCATCCACGTCTACGACGTGAAGAATGTTTCAATAAAAAACACCGAGGCCATTAACAATGAGATCGGTATCAAAGTCGCCAATGACTCGGTTGCCACCGAACTTCGCATCGCGCAGTCTAAAACCGAAGGGAACGCTCAGTTCGGTGTACTTGTGACGAGCTTCGGAGGTGTGAAGTTTTCGCAGGTCTCACTTCCAAAGAATAACGAGTTCAGCGACAACGTCGCGGTCCTTGGACAAAATTAACGAATCGATACCACTGGAGGGCCCCACCCAGCTGGGGCCTTCCCCTCTCACCGACAAGGCTTGATCGTTATCTTGCGAAGGCCATCTTCCGGCACCACTTCGTCTTCGAGGCCCATGACGATGTCATACGTTGCGATGCCGCGGATGATTTTGAGTGTGCGGATGACAAAGCCGCCGCCGCCGCCGCCAAAGAAGAAGTCCGTTTTCTTCCAGGCCTTCATTTTCTTAACCACCGCATCGACATCGCCTTTGTAGCAAAAGTCTTCGTACCCGTAGGTCGCTTGGACGTCAGTCTCTTCAGCGATGAGTTTCTCCACGTCGACGAGTTTCCTGCCGTCTCTCACGAAGAGGCTAGATGTTTGAGCAAAGCTCGCGGTAGTAACAAGCATCATTGTTGCGAAGATTAGATTTTTCATGGCCGGAAGGTAGACCACCTGGCCGGGGTTCAGCAAAGGGGTGTGTAAGATTTACGAGCACCAACCCGCGCAAACTAAACGTTTGCCCTGAGTGACCCGGCTGGTTCGATGCTCATAGCCATCCATGCCGGTTTGGAAAATAATCAGCGTGCCCGGATCAAACGGGCCAAGTTCAATTTCGTCTGTGGTGCCACGTGGCCGGATGCCGAGAGTGCCGCCGCTCGGCTTGCCGAAAAAATTCAGCGACCAGGAAAACGCCAAGACGCGTGAACCATCGTCATGCCAGATGCCATCTTCTTCATCCGGATCGCTGCCATCACGAAGGGCGAGCATGTGCTCTATGCGCTCGAAGTTCTTGTGGGTTTTTAGGAGAGGGACCAATCGTCGTTCGATCGCCTCGCGCATCACCCGGTCCAGCGCTGGCCAGTCATTGGCATGTGCCAAGGCTTCAGCGCCTTCAGGGAGAGCAAGCTGCGTGACGAGATGCCCGTGCTTCATTACAGCTCGTGGGGCAACGGGCGCTTCTTCGGGCGGAAATACGTGCGGGGTGAGTAATCAGCAAAGTCGGCGATCTTCCCCATGTAGATGCACGCGTACTTTTCCACCTGGCCAGCAAAACGACTGGGTTCGACCCCGGCGCGCATGACTTCGCCCCAGTGAGGATTGAAGTGACCTTGATACTGGCGAATGAGTTTACCGAGTTTCTTATCAATGCTCTCGATCTCATCGAAGATCGGCTGAGACTTTTTCTTGTCCGGTTTTCCTTTGCCGTACAGGCCATCGAGCTCATGCTCGAGGTCCACTTTGCGCCCCATGAGCCCGTTGATCTCACTGCCGAGCTCTTTCGTCGCATGCAGCGCTTGGCGTTCGCCTTCCAGTTCTTCCACCACGAGGGCCGTGCGCCAGTTGCAGGTTTTTTTCAACTGCAGGATGTCGCCGTAGATGTGATCGCCGAGGTAGAGGATTTGTTCGCCCGAAAGACCGTGGTCTTTTTGAATCGTTGAGGCGCAGCCGCCTTGGTAGAGCCCCGTCAGAACTGGGCCATGGTGGTTTTTCATCAGACCCGTCGCTGGATCAACACTCAAGAATGGCAAGCGATCCGTGAAGAAGCGAGGCTTCGCAGCGGCGGTGACCACCAGATCAAACAACTCGCTCCAGTGCTTGTGCTCTTTCAAGAAGGGCGTCATGGTGTAATCCAACAGCAGCTTCGAATACTCGTAGTCGGAGTTGGTGATCACCCAGAGTTTTTTGCCAAAACTCTTGAGGCGTTCGAGTTCGGCGACGGCCTCCGGGTCTTGCACGATGTATTTTTTAACGTCTTTGCGGACCTCACTCTTGAGTGAGCCATCGCGGTGAGACGTGTCGAGCGCTTCGATGAGGTCTTTTTCGA
This sequence comes from Pseudomonadota bacterium, assembly GCA_027486525.1. Classification (GTDB taxonomy): domain Bacteria; phylum Bdellovibrionota; class Bacteriovoracia; order Bacteriovoracales; family Bacteriovoracaceae; genus UBA6144. The sequence continues at coordinate 6,474 of JAIXOY010000178.1, read as the reverse complement.
TTTGGTGAAATTCTGGCAAACCTAAGTCCGGGTCAGCATTTTTCATGTCCACGATCTGCATGAACAAGCAGGCATAGGCGACAGAGAAAGATGTATCCACGATGGCGTAGCGATCGGAGTCGTTGAGGTCAATGGAGAGACCTTGGTAGATCTTTTGCTGAGATTTGAAATCCATCTCTTTGCCGCCGTGGCGCGACTGCTTCACTTTGCTGTGAAGCGAGAGTTTTAAAACGTTGCCGTGAGGTTTATCTATGACAAGACCACGGATGATGCGGTTGTAATCAAACTCCAGCGCCTTGATTTGCGTGGGATAGTTTTTGATCTGCAGGAGTTTTTTCTTAATCTCCCGGTAGGTCATCTCTTCGAAGGCGATGGAGTTGTAGCGCACCAGCGTGTAATCCATATCAAAGCCGATGGCTTGGATGTGCTTCATGTTCAGAGTGCGATTGACGTATATTCCCATAGGATCCTCGTGTTTTCGATGCGTTGAAAGTGTCTCTTAGGGGTGTGCCCTCGTCAAATCAAGAGTTTTTTACACTGAGCCTAAGACATATTGCGCGCTGCGCGTAAGTGAGAGATAAGGGGCTGCGATTTTTTGCAATAGAGGAGTTTCTTATGTCTTTGCTCCAGCGCGGCCTTTCAGTGAGTCTCTCTTTGCTCTCCACGGCTACTTGGGCGCAGGACATCCCCAAAGTCGTGTACGGGGCCGATAACCGCGTTGAAGTCTACGAAGCCCCTAGCTCCATGCAATCAGTTGCCGCCAGAACCGCCGCCATGATTCCACTCACTGGCCTGAAGCTCACCGTGAGTGAGACCGATCCAGGCCTGCGCACCTATGCCACCGACCAAGGAAAACTCAAAGAGAACGGCATCTGCGCCGACGATCGTTTTGCCGATCAACCCACACCGGGCATGTGCTCCGGCTTCTTGGTCGGTCCGGATCTCATCGTGACCGCCGGCCACTGCGCGCGCACGCTGGCGAGCTGCCAGAGCAATGCGTGGGTGTTTGGGTTTGCCATGGACGCCGTCACACAAACCGCGGGTCTGAGCATTCCCGAGGGGCATGTCTATCGCTGTAAAGAACTCGTGAACCAGAAACTCAACAGCTTCGAAGGTTCGGACCACGCCCTGATTCGCTTGGATCGCGTGGTGACGGGTCTGGCGCCGTTGAACCTGCGCACGAGCGGGAAGATCGACGACAACACCGACATCGTGGTCATTGGCCACCCGATGGGACTGCCGACGAAAATTTCCGACGGGGCGAAGGTCCGCACCAACACGCATCCGCGCTACTTCGTGGCGAACCTGGACACCTTCGGTGGCAACTCCGGCTCGGCGGTGTTCAACACCAATGACCTTTCGGTGGAAGGCATCTTGGTGCGCGGTGAAACCGACTACAAATACAACTCGGCGAAAGGCTGCCAGGAAGTTTACGTGTGCGACGACGACAAGTGCCGCGGCGAGGACGTGACTCGCATCACCGACATCATCGAACTCGCTCAGCGCGACCAGGTACTGGTAGCCGCAGCGAGCGGGGACGTGGCCACGTTGGATGCATACATCGCAGCGAAAGGTTGGATCAACATCTACGACAACTCTTTGAACACACTTTTGTCAGCTGCGGCCGGCGGCCAGCAAGCTGAGGTCGTGAGCAAGCTTCTCGCACTCGGAGTAGACGCCCAGTTAAACAACGTCGACGGCCAAACACCGTTGCATAAACTCGCCGCCATCAAAGGCGCAACGGCAGCCTCCGAGACCATCTTCTCGGCTCTATCTACTGCGGGTGTGAAGCTCGATGCGCAGGACAAGGACCTGAACACGGCACTCCATCTGGCGGTCAAGGCCAGCAACCTTCGGATGGTCATCCTGCTCGTCGCGGCCGGCGCGAATCCGCGCCTCGAAAATGCCTTAGGGAAAACGCCATTGGAACTCACAGACTGGTTCAAGCTTAGCCAGAGGAAGATTCGCTCGGAGTTGAAAAGGGCCTTGAAGAAGTAGCGCTAAAGTTTCGTGGCGACGCCCATGTAGGAGAGCCAGAGATTCTTCGTCGTCGTGAACTTGAGGCCCGCGGGAACGATGCCACTCAAAACGTTTTGCAGGGGTATCGTTCGAAACTTCGGACGAAGACCGATCTGCTCGACATTCTCCAAACCGACATTCTCGCAAAATTTCACGAGTTCGCTAGGCTTGATGAACAGCTCAATCACATGCATGTGAGGGGGCGTATTCTTCACGAGCTTCTCCACCAGCTTGATCACGACGAGGTGAGAGAGCGGGTTGCGGTTAAAGGTGTGGTAGAAAAACAGACCACCGGGCTTCAAGACACGGGCACACTCTTTCACGACGTCGGCCGGATTGGGGACGTGCTCCAGAAAATCCAGCGTGGTGACCACTTCAAAGCTGGCGTCGGGGAAAGGTAAGTGACAGGCGTCGGCCGTGACGTAGTTCACAGTATGAGTTGTGTCATAGCGAGTGGCGACTTTGAGGCTCTCCGGTGAAAGGTCCACCCCCGTGACCTGAAAACCTTCCTGCGCCATGCGGTTGGTGAGGAAGCCCGCACCGCAGCCCACATCAAGTAAAGTGCCTTTGTTTTTAATTCGCTCAAGAATCCACGGGAACTTCGCTTCATTTTCTGCGCGCAGAAGCGCGATGGGATCGTCGTAGGCGGTGTACCAGCGATCGCCGTAGTCTTCGTAGATCGCGTTGTTTATTTTTGTTTCCACGAGATGTTCCAGCGTAAGAGTTGGTAGAGGAAAAGAACCGTCGCCACGACGGGAAGGCCGACACGTAACCAGGCGAGTTTACCCGTGATCCAAAGGTAGTAGGCGAGAAAAAGTGCGATGGGATGGAGGATGAAGAGAACGGCGTGGAGCCATTGTTCAAAGGCGCCGCACTCTTTGTGGTGGACCCACTCGTCTTTGGTGATGAAGACCGTCGAGAAAACCGAGAGCGCGAGATAGCTCCACACGTTGGCTTCAGTGGGCGCGAAAAACTGAATGAAATAAAAGCACGCCATGACGGTGAGGCTATCGAGCGGATGACCCCGGCGCTCCCAGGCCTGCAGCCCACGTTTTTCATGGATGACTTCATCGACGACCATCAGCAGGCCGTGGAGGAAAAACGGAACGGGAATCAACCAGGTCATAGAGTCGTTCTCTCGAATACTGCACCGAAGATAGTAAGGCCTGGGCCAAAAGCTAGGCTGAGCACATACTTCTTATCACTGGGATGCTCGAGCAGTCGCTGCCAAATATGCGGTAAGGTCGCCGAAGACATGTTTCCGCGCTCGCGCAGAATTTCTTGAGAGGCCCTGATCTGCGTATCGCTCAGGAGCAGGAGTTCCTGCGCCAAGGTGAGGATTTTTGGCCCTCCCGGATGGATGGCAAAATCGGCGTTCGCTTGGAGGTGCTCCCAGCTCAGGTCGAGTTCTCGGCAAACATCGCCGATGAAGTCACTCAGCGCAAGGGCGATCTTGGTCGGCACTTCTTTGCTCAGGGACATCTGCATGCCGAACTGAGAAGTGACCCAGGTCATGTCCTGCTTCGAATCGGGCAAAAGCTTCTCTTTCACCATGATGATTCTGAGAGATTCGCCGTGGGGTTGCTGGGCCGAGGCGCGATAGACGATGTGCCCATCAGCAAACAGTGATTGCACGATGAGTTGCTCCGCGGTGTGAGTGGCGGCATCCATGTGCAGGCTACACATCTCAGTGTGGGCCACATCGACGCTGTCGGTTCCTGCACTTACCAGCGCCTGCGCTAAACGGACGGCCGGCATGGAAGCGTAGCAGCCCATATGATAGGCGTGGGTGATGGCGGGGGCACGGTCCTGGCCAGCGAAGTAAACTTGGGGAGCGCTGGGTGAAATGTAGCCGGTGCAAGTGACATGGATCAAGTGTTCGGTCGTCGCTCTCGTTGCATAAAATTCCTGGAACACCTCAAGCGCGCGTTTCTGAAAGACCTGGCCACGTTTTTCGATGGTCGCGCCCCGTGGTGAACCAGGCATCAGTCGATAGATCTCGTGGCTTTCCCAGTTCCCATTGATCTCTCCGAGTTCAATGAAGCGGTGCTGGATCGCCGAATCGGAAATCATGTAGCGCAGATGATCCGCCAGGTCGGTGGCACCAGTGCCGGTCAGTTCGACAACACGTTGGTGCGCCGTCGTTAGCCAGGCGCTGAGTTCCATCTGGGCCACTCGGTGGCGGGGCTTGACGTTGAAAAAATCATGGAGGAAGACAGGTTTCATGCTGCGAGGTTAGGTCCAAAATCTTAGGAACGATAGAGGCATAAAGTGTTGTTTTGGTGTTGTTATAGATAAGGCATGAGAAACACCTGTTAGGTATAACCATTTTGCCATTCGGCTCTGTGCACGAATGGCAAATTGGGGAAGCATCCAGAGCTCAATCTTCGGACTTGGTAGCGCTGGCCCCTGAACCGCCACCGCTCAAGTTTTGAGAATCCACACCGTATCTGTGGTCATGGTCCCGGTCCTCTGTGTCGGTATAGGTATCTTCCTCTTCTTGGCGCAGGTCCGCGGCTTGCTGCCTGTCGATGCGAGCCTCCTCTTCTGAGGTTTTGTAGCCCGGGGAAGTATAGTCATCGTCATAGGCGAGGGCGCTGGTGGCCGCGAAGAGAAGCGAAGCGAGGGCGAAGTATTTCATAAGAGCTCCTTTGATGGGGTCGATTCACCCTTTCAAGTCTAGGGCCCACCCGTGCACAAAAGATGCTATGAAACGTGTTGTTTTCGTCACAACCGTAGCTGTTGGATCTGCTTTTTCATTTGCGCGAGGGCCGTCCCCCCGGCGTTCTGACGTTTTTCAACGCTGGCTTCGAAGCTGAGTTCACTTAAAGACGTTGAGGCCACCAGTGCGGTCAACGTTTCCACATCTTCGGTCGAGAGCTGGTGCACCTGAATGTTTTTACTTTCTGCTAGTCCCACGAGGCCCGCGACGATGCCGTAGGCTTCACGGAAAGGCACTCCCGCGTCGGTGAGATGGTTGGCGATTTCGGTGGCGAGGATGTGCCCTTGCTCAAGGAGTTCTTGGCCACGGGTTTTATTCAGCTTGAGTTCGGCGATGAAGTGTCCAAACACGATCACCGTCTGCTTGAGGTCCCGCGCCACCCGCAGGTAGGGAAGCTTTGTCTCGTGAAGATCGCTGGCGTAGCTGGTGGCGAGACCCTTGACTAACGTGAGCACGCCGTGGGCATCTCCGATCCAGAGGGACGCCTTCGCACGGGTGAGTTCGGCCACATCAGGATTTCTTTTGTTCGGCATGATCGAACTGCCCGTGGACCACTGGGGAGAGAGCTGAACCAGTCCTACCGGGGCGGAGGACCAGTAGATGATGTCTTCAGCGAGCCGCGAGAGATGAGCACCGAAATGCGCACTGGCCTGCATGAAATCAATCACGGCATCGCGCTCACCGACAGCATCGTAGCTATTGTTGGGTGGAGATTGAAATCCCAGGCCCAGGGCCATGCCATCGAGGTCGATGTTGAGTGTCGTGCCACCCAACGCCGCCGAGCCTAAGGGCATGACAGCGAGAGCATTGTCGTGGGTCGCTCTAAACTTTTTCAGATCACGCTTGAACGCCCAGGCGTGTCCGAGAAGGGCGTGGCTCCAGCGAATCGGCTGGCCGTTTTGTAAATGTGTCATGCCGGGAACAATGACGTCCAAATTCTGCTCCGCGAGCGTCACCATTTTATTGATGAGCTCTTGGATCAAGACTTGGATTTCTGCCGTGCTGTCGGCGACATGCAGCTTCAGCGTGGTGGCGATGAGATCGTTGCGTGATCTTCCCGCGTGCATCTTCTTTCCTAGGCCAGCGGTCTGGTCATTCACAAATCTTTCCAGATTCATGTGAATGTCTTCGTCTGCTTCACGCCACTCAAAGGAACGAGCTTTGATTTGTTCAGATGCGAGCTCGAGGGCCGCGAGAATTTTTAGCAATTCCTCACCGCGCAACACGCCGATCTCGGCAAGGCCCTTGGCCCAGGCCTTCTGCACCCGGAGCTCTTGTGCGAAGAGCTCCTCATCCGGACGCACGCCGTTGGTGAAGCTCGCCAGCAGTTCGCTCTTCGTCGGTTGGTACTTCGTGGTAAGGACGGACACTAGGTGGTCTTTTGATCGCGCAGGCCCGCTTTCCACGGTCCGTAGCAAACTGTTTTGGAGTACCCATTGGCGTGTTTGTTCATTTGGTATTGGTCGATCTCGAAGCTCACGCCCGCTTCATCGTAGAGAGCGTAGTCGGACTTCCTCGCCACCACACGGGCCTGGGCACCTTCGAGTTTCAACGTGATGTCACCGGTCAGTGTTTTCGCGGCCTCGACAAAGAACGCGTCAGCAGCAAAGCGCACGGCGGAGTGCCAGTGGCCATCATAGATCGCTGCACCGTAAGACTCACCGAGGTGGCGAGCGACGGTTTGCAGTTCCCGGTTCCAGTTGAGGTGCTTGAGGTTCTTCACCGCAAGATGC
>JAIXOY010000011.1 GCA_027486525.1 Pseudomonadota bacterium | reverse complement strand
GATTCCAGGCATCACCATGTTTCCGGCAACGGTTTCGACCGACGGCCGTGACCTCGGAGATGTGTTCCTTCATCTCAAAGAAGAGCAGGGCGAACGGGTCATCATGGCCCGTCGCGGAGAACTGATCTATGACCGAAATTCGAAAACGCTCATCGAGAAGCTCACGCTGAATCTCTACGAAGGTGGCATCACCACGACGAAGAATAGCCATTCGGACGTCGAGAAGATCCTCTTTCAAAGTTACTCGCTGCCCATCACGCAAAATAAATTCTCGGATCGCATCAGCCCGCGAGAAACCATGCTCGGCCGGGCGGAACTTGCCGCTGTGATTGCGATGAAACCGGAAGAGGCGAAGAAGAAGTACAACTTCAATAACAAAGACATGTTCAACGCTCTCTATGAACACTGGAACCGGCGTAACACGCCCTTGGTCTGTTTGTTGCTGACGTTCCTGGGCTTCGGTCTCGGCGTGAAAGAGAACCGCGGCAAAGGTCGGAACTCGGCCCTCTGGGGGCTCGGTAGCCTCCTACTTTACTATGGACTCTTCTTTGCGTTCGTAGGGATGGCGCGCAAGGGGAACATTCCCGTTCCCCTCGCGATGGGGGTTCCCGATCTCGCGCTCTTCATCTTGGGTGTGGCCTTCTATCGCAAGCTCGACTGGCAGAGCTAGGGCTTCTTAATTCCCAACTCCTCTTCTTCGATCTTCATGCGACGTTGGTACTCTTCGGCGGTGTAAAGAATGTCGTCCGCGGCTTTTGGGAAAAGCGGCAACATGTGCTTCGTGCTCTGTGACTCCGGGAAGATCAAACTCTTGAAGCCCGTCTTGGTTGGCGCATCGATGAGCCGGTTTTGGTAGAAGATCTTCGTGACTCTCACGTTACCCAAGAACATGAGGATCTCCTTGCCCTGCAGGAAGATGTCTTTCTCTTTTTCCAGGATGACGCTTTCAATCGGGCTCTGGTCAACCTTGTAGCTCATCCAGGTATTGCCATCCGTTGCTTTCACAAAGACATTCTCGAGGTCCTTGTTCCAGGCATCTTTGATGCGCGGAGGGAGGATGTTCGAGTCTTGATTTTCCGGGGCATCCGGCAAGACCGAAAAGAGGCGAACCGTAATTTTCCGGAAGTCTTTGTCGGGGAAATTGCGCCGAACTTCTTGGGCCGGTGGCTGCGGCTTCACTTCTTCAGGCTTCTTGTCGTCGGTCTTTTTTTCTTCCGCCGCTTTCTCCTCGGCGGCTTTCTCCGCTTCGGCGGCGACGACTTTCGCGGCTTCGGTTGCGGCGACCTTGGCGGCTTTTTCCTCGACCGACTTGTTGATGTCGACGAGTTCGGAGCTCGGAACGAACGTCGGGCCGTACGGCTTTTCGATGGTGCTGTTGGTTTCGCTATCGATCGTCTTGGTCACGAGCTGGTAGAGGCCAATGAAGACGATACAAATCCCGCCAAACACGACGGCCGGGACGATGAGCCGCTGTCTCTCTTGGGCGCGCTTCTCTTGATCCAGGACGTCCGCCGGCGCTTCCGAGATAGTTTTCTTAGGCTCTCCGGGTGCCGGCGCGACCACTTCATTGGCCGGCATTTGCCGGGTGTGATTGAGGGCCGGGAAGGGTTTCCCCATGATCGTTAGGTAAGAGTATTCGAGCTTGGTGATGACGTCGTTAGGGTTGAGCCCTATGACACGGGCATAGCTCAGCACGAAGCCTTTGATGTAGGCAGGACTGGGAAGGGCCTGGAAGTTATTGGCTTCCAGGGCTCGCAAGATGTTGAGATTGATTTTTGTCTTCTGCGAAACCTTCTCGAGCGAGAGTTTTGCTTCTTCGCGCTGGGCGCGCAAGTGGTCACCGATGTGAACGACTTGAGACGCCGCCGGATGATTCGTTTCATTACTCATTTGAATTCCTCAAAATGAAGGCGTCATGTTCAGCTGAGACGAAGAGCGTCCATTGCTGTTCGCCGGGTTTTTCTCGAGCAGATTCAACTCCGAGATTTTTTGCTGGGCCATGGTCCCGTAGTTCGTCGCTCCAAAGCGTGTCATGAGGTCGTCGAGTTTCATGCGAGCGTTGAGGTAGTTTCCTAGTTCGATCTCGGTTGCGGCGTGCCAGTAGAGCGGCGCAGGGTCACTGACGCAGACCCCGAGTTGAGCTTGGTGAAAGTTCTTCTCGGCATCTTTAAAGCGGCGCAGTTGGTAGTTGATCATTCCTTTCTGAAACCAGGCGGGACAGTAATTCTCTTCCTCTTTGAGCGAGCTCTCGAGGAGAGCAAGCGCTTTTGCGTTGTTGTTTCGGCGCAGCTCGATCAGAGAGAGATTGTAGTAGGTGCGAGCGTGTTTTTCATAGCTCAAGTCTTTGAGCGCGCGAAGATAGTATTTTTCGGCACCGGCCATGTCACCACGTTCGAACGCAAGCGAGGCAAGATTGACGATTGCATCGGTGTTCGCTGGATTGATCTTGAGGGCGAGGCGAATGTGCTTGAGGGCCATCTCTTTCTCGCCCTTGAAGTAGTAGGCCATGCCGAGGTTGTTTTGAATCTCGGGGTTCTTCGGATCATGCTCGGCTGCTTGCATGAGATGCGAGATCGCCGCGGTGTAATTCTTTTCGATCAAGGCTTGGGTGCCGTAGCTGTAATGGATATCCGCTTTTTTAGTTTTGTGAGCGAGATCTTGTCCACTCGAGCAGGCGACGGCGACAAAAGCTAACAGCAAAACGATAAGTTTATTTTCCATGTAGAACCTCTCATGACACAGGTGTTCAACGACCTCTAAATTTTAGTCAATGCCAGTCGTCTTTTGCAAAAGCTATTTCCCTCTTACTTGCGGAGTAGGGGCGCTGTCGGGGCGCGTGTCCGACTGTCTTGATCGGGCAAGTCTTCCTGTGGGCAAGCTCAGCGAACATGCTTAGAATGTCCCATGATGAACTTCTGGTCGAAAATACCCTACTTCGTTGAGTTGCTTGGTAACGGCGCTTTCGTAGCGCTGTTCACACTCACGAAGGCGAACCAAGTTCCGGCACCCCTCAAAGGTCTCCCGCCGTCCTATCTCGCGGAATGGGCGGTCTGGTTGGCGCCGGTTTTCGTCCTGCTGACGCTCCTGGCACACTTTCGCCGGAGCGCCGGACTCGAAGACTTCATTCGCAAGTACGTCTTCAGCGTGATCATCTTCGTTCCGATGATGCTGACTTTTGGGGATGCGGAGTTCACCTACTGGCTTTCGGTGGTTCACCTGTTCTCCACGATCATCTCCTTGAATGAAAAAAAACTGGAAGATGATTCGCCCGCTTTCAATTCGCAGAGCGTGACGTGGTTGCAGTCCACGAAACTGTCTCCGGCCCAGCTTGTGATTCTTTCGTTCGCGCTCATCATTCTGATCGGAGCTCTCTTGCTCGTTCTGCCGATCTCTGCGCAGGCAGGGAAGACGATCAGTTTTGTTGATGCCCTTTTCATGTCGACGTCAGCGACTTGTGTGACAGGGCTGGCGACGGTCCAGCCAGGAGACGACTTTTCACTCTTTGGTCAGCTGGTGTTGCTCACGCTCGTTCAGATCGGTGGTCTCGGCATCATGACCATTTCGTCGTGCATCGCTTTGTTCATGGGGCGAAACCTCGGTGTCCGTGAGCAGGTGATGATGCAAGACGTGCTCGATTCCTCGAGCTCCGAAGAACTACTGGGGCTGATCATCGACATCGTGAAGTTCACACTGCTGATTGAGTTCATGGGCGCCATGATCCTGACCATTGGCTTTTACATCGAAGATTACGAGATCGGTCAGTCGCTGTACTTCGGGTTCTACCACGCGATCTCGGCTTTTTGTAACGCCGGCTTCGCGCTCTTCAGTAACAACCTGGAAGATTTTAAATTCAGTCCGTTGATCCACCTGCCCCTCGCGGTGTTGATCATTCTTGGAGGCCTGGGCTTCTCGGTGATCCAGGAGATTCTGCTCGCGATCAAGACGCGCAAGAAGTTCGTCAATTTTTCACTTCACAGCAAGATCGTGATCGTCACCAACACGCTGCTCTTGGCCTTCGGCACGACCTACCTCTTCTTCGGTGAATACCTGCACGCGTTCGCCGACTACACACTGTGGGGCAAGTTCCAGGTGGCCTTCTTCCAGAGTGTGACCACGAGAACGGCGGGGTTCAACACCGTCAACATGCTGGAGCTGCATCCTCACTCGCTCTACATGATGATCCTGCTCATGTTCATCGGCGCTTCGCCGGGGTCCACCGGTGGTGGCATCAAGACCACGACGTTCGCGTTGCTGGTGCAATCGGTGAAGTCGACGCTGTCGAACCACAACAGGGTGGAGATGTTTGAGCGAACCATCCCGAACGTGATCGTCTTGCGCGCGATTGCGATCTTCATCATCTCCCTGATCACCGTGAGTACGGTGCTCCTCATCATGATGCGGCTGGAGCCGGGCAAAGACTTCTTGGCCCTGATGTTCGAAACCGTTTCGGCCTTCGGCACCGTCGGTCTCAGCATGAACCTTTCCCCGACGCTCAGTTCGATGGGAAAAATTGTTATTTCGATGATGATGTACATCGGGCGCGTGGGGCCGTTAACCCTGGTGCTCGCGGTTGGTCAGACGGGCAGCGGCTCGCGGTTGCAGTATCCCGAAAGCAAAGTGCTCATTGGGTAAATTAGGAGAGTTATGTTCATTGCAGTGATTGGTCTAGGAACGTTCGGAGGCAAGACCGCCACGCGCCTCTACGAGAAGGGCGCCGAGGTCCTGGCCATCGACAGTAACCCGGAGTTGGTGGAAAAAATCAAAGACCGTGTCACGCATGCGGTTTGCATCGATGTGACCAACGAAAAGGCCATGCGCGCGCTGAACATCACAGATGTCGACACCGCCGTCGTCGCGATCGGCGACAACGTGCAGATGTCGATCATGGCGGTGGCTTCGCTTCGAAAGCTGGGCGTCGGCCGCATCATCGCCCGTGCCACCAGCATCTTGCACGAGCACGTTCTGCGCGAGGTCGGGGCCTCCGAGATCGTAAAAGTCGAAGAGGAGATGGGCGAGATCATCGCCTCTAAGATCGCCGCCCCGTACGTTCTGCAACGATTCAACTTCTCGGCCGGCTACTCCATCGTCGAGCTCAAGCTGGGGAAGAACTTCAACGGTAAGACTCTCGTCGAGAGTCAGATTCGCCAGCAGTATTCGCTGAACATCGTGGCCCTCCAGAAGCGCGTGCCGACGGTGAACGAAGAAGGCAAGGCGACGTTTAAGGTCGTGATTAACGACAGCCCACTTCCCATGGATGTCATCGAAGAAGACGACATCGTCGTGATCGTAGGTAATGATAAAAACTTAGATAAACTCTTCCACGATTTGGAAGAGAACTAGAGGGACTAGATGAATCTTTCACTTAAGGCGCGCGTCGCCGCCAGTTTTATCATCGCCAACTTCGTGGTCTTGATCATGGGGGGAACGGTGTTCTTCTTCCTCGACTCGCTGAACAGTCAGATCAGCACCATCACCGACAACACCAACAAGATCAGTCTGCTGTCCGATGAAGTGCGGATGAGTACGGTGTCAATCCTCAAGCTGCAGAAGAAGATCCTCACGACAAAATCCAACGAGGATGATCTTCGTCGTCTGCAGGTCCTGTGTGAAGGGTTCTCGACGCAGCTCCAACGCCTCGACAGCTACTACTCAGAGGTTGAGGCGAAGAAAATTATTTCCAAGATGCTGGGCTACGTTGAATCGCTGCAAACCATCGTCGGAAAGAGCGCACTCTTCTACCGCGACGACGCGGGCCTTTCGACGATCTCCGAACTCACCGACAAGATCCTGGAATCGTTCTCCGACTTCCAAGACATTCAGTACTACCAGAACGAACAGCGCGACAAGCAGGTGAAGGCGATCATCGGTGAAACCCGCCGCAACATGCTGATCACGTTGATCATCACCTTCCTCGGGACCATCCTTTTGTCTCTGGTCATTCCGGGGAAGATCGCGATGCCCTTCAAGAAGATTCGTGATGCCGTCCGGGAACTCCGCGAAGGTAACTTCGACGTGAGCATCTACTACAATCAGAACGACGAGATCGGTGAGCTAGCGCGCGAGATCAACAAGATGATCGTCTCGATCAAGAAGTTCGAAGAGTTGCGGGCCGATCGCATCAGTGTGGAGCATCGGAAGTTCGATTTCTTGGCGAACATGGTGAAGAAGAACGTCCTCGTCTCCAATGCCCGCGGAGAGCTGGTCTACATGAACAACAGCATGTACAGCCTGCTCGACATGCAGTCGGATGACGTCATCAATAAGGAATTTGCTGACGTGAATTTTCCGGACAGCATCGTGGAAACGTTCGACGTCGCCATCAAGCGTCGCTCGAAAATTGAGAACGCGGAAATCACGGTTCCTCGTCGAAAGAAAGTCATGGATCCGCTGACCAACGAATACGTGTACCAGGACCTGGGCGAGCCGTACCACGGCTTTGCCAACGTCATTCCGATCCGGGCGAAGGAAAGCCAGTCCGACTACTACATGATGATCATTTCGCAGGAAGTGTTTGCTTAAAAAAACTTTGATCGCTTCAGCGACCTGTGACGCCAGTCCTGGACCTGCTCGGAGTGGTGGTCGTACCACCCGCCTCATCTGGTAGGTTTCGATCTGTTTCGTTCACTGAGGTCGTATTGCCTAGAGGGCCGACTTCAGCTTGTTCTGCGGGCGCACCGAAGCGTAAAGTCCCTGCGTCGATGTGAAACTCGTCTATGTATTTACTCACACCGACCAATCCGTCCGGAATCGAAGCGCGAAGGTTGAACTTATCGAGCACTTTCCTCTGCGAAGGGCACCCGTTCTCGTAAATTGTATAGTTCGTTAGTTGAAGCACACCGTCCGTGAGGCTTGCCTTAGTGATCGTATACTTACAGTTCGTTGTGGAGAAAATGCTCGTGGCACTCGAAACTCTTTCAACGCGGCCCACGATTGCCTTGGTGAGGTCGTACTTTGTCTTGAATGTGCTGGGCGGATTAGGAGTTCCGGCAGGAGCATTCGCCACAATTCTCCGTGTCCGCAACTCGAGCTTCGAAGACCCACTGGGCTTTAGTTCGTAACTGAACGCGAAGATCACGGGATTATAAACTGACACCGGTTCGGTAGTGTGCTCAACCTTGCCACGGAAGTCTTGCAGCCCCACGGCCAAAGCAGGAGTCACAAAGAAAAAAGCCATGAGAAATATTTTCACCTAATCTCCTTGTGTGATCACACTGTCTGATCGGCGGGAGGTTAGATATCATGAGGGATAGAGGGGAGATGGCCGAGCTAAACGAAACGCTCGGCCATTCGCTGCAAACGTTGGAAGGGCCTAGGTCGTTCTGTCGAAGTTCACGTACAACACCGAACCGTCGGTGAAGATGATGCGGTAGTACTGGTGCGAGCAGTACTCGGTCTCTCCGTCCTCATATCCGCGAGCCACGGCGCCCTTGATCTTCTTATTTTTCATGGCCTGTCCGAGCAACTTCACAACATCCGCGTTGGTGCCGTCTTCTTCAATCAAGTCACCTACGACGGATTCAACGCCCTCGTAAGAGGAGTAGACGCAACTGCTGTCTGGATCATTGCTAAGAGAATCGGTGAGGTCTTTTCTCGCCTTCGCGAGAGTGTAACCTGGCTCCGCATACAACCCGTAGTCGCCGTTGTGGGTCGAGAAAAGGTCGTAACGGTCATTGGCGAAGAGGGCCTTAAGTGAAACCATGATGTCGCCGGTCACGGTGACGTTCGCTGTTGTATTTTGAGTCACCCATGACTGCACCATGCGGCCAGTGGTGTCCGGGCGAAGAAGCGCAGAAACGCGAGCGGTTCCTTTGATTTCGTAAGGCGCGATGGCGACGGTGAAGTTGATGTCCATCATCGTCACCGTGTTCGTGCGTGAGTCGGTGATGGTGCGAGCGATGAGGAACTTTCCTGCGAGGCACTGTGTAGTTGAGAAAGCAGTGATCTCAGAGTCGACCTTGTATTCAATCGCTTGGCAGACACTTTCTTTGATCGCCTTTGAGCGAAGGGTGTTGTCGGCGAGAGCGCTGAGAGACATGAGAGAGAGGGAAACGGCTAAAGCCAGATTTGTGCGGTGCATGAAGACTCCTTGAAGTTACGTGATGCCAGTGAAATAAGCCGGCCCTTACGCTCCGGACAGTTAAGATGGGCCTGTAGATACTTTTTACACGCCTCGCTCCTCGCCGCCGGGTGCCCAATTGAGCTATGCTGGGGCACTTTTAAAGATCAGGATTTCACATGGCCCTCGACCCGCAATTCATCCGCAATTTTTCGATCATCGCCCACATTGACCATGGCAAATCGACCCTGGCCGATCGTCTGATCGAGATGACCAACTCCATCACGGCCCGTGAGAAGTCGGATCGGTTGCTCGACAACATGGATCTGGAAAAAGAGCGCGGGATCACCATCAAGGCGCAGACGGTGCGCCTCAAGTACCGTGCGAAAGACGGCAAGGACTACTACCTAAACCTCATCGATACTCCGGGGCACGTGGATTTTACTTACGAGGTGTCGCGATCGCTGGCTTCATGTGAGGCGGCTCTTTTGGTTGTTGATGCCTCTCAAGGTATCGAGGCGCAAACACTCGCCAACGTTTACATGGCGCTCGATAACAATCTGGAAATCATCCCCGTCATCAACAAGATCGATCTT
>JAIXOY010000170.1 GCA_027486525.1 Pseudomonadota bacterium | reverse complement strand
GATGCAGGCGCTGCCACCCCTGCATCGGATTGTGGTCGAGCGCCGCTATTTCCAGGATGCGCCTTTATCCGTGATCGCTGAAGAAATTGGCCTTTCTGAAGGACGGGTCTCCCAGTTGCATGGGGAAGCCATTGAAATGCTGAGACTTGAGGCGAAGGAAAACAAGGTGGCCTAGATTACTCAAGAAACCTTGAGCAGCTACCGATACGAGAAATATGAAAAAACTATTCTTCGTTACTCTCATGCTTATCGCCGGCTCAATCCAAGCGGCGGAACCCACTCGCCGAGAGCAGCTCTGTGATCTAGAGGAAAAGCTCTCCATCAAAGAAAGCCGCACCTACCGCCAGAGCCTCATCTGGGGAAGCATCGTCGACCACTACAAGAACATCGAATCCACCGTCGAACCCCTGCTCGTGAAGGCACGCGTCTTAGTGAAGAACAACTGCTTACAGGGCAAGCCCAGCAGCGAGATCAGCTCTCAACTCACCAGTCTTTGGACTGACGGCTGCAAAGACATCGGGAATCCGACGTTGAATCCGCTGTGCAAAGCCTTTCAAGCACTCAACGATGGAACCAACATCGCGAAGCTCACGAGTGAGATCCCCTCTCTCGCAGCACTCCTGGCGGAGCAGGCCGGCGCGGATTGCACGGCCGGTGTATCCGATGGCACGATCATCCCCGATAAATCAGATGCAGATGAGCTATCGAATGTAATCGAGCAATTCAACGCAGACAGTCGTTAGTTTTTTTCACTGCTTTGTAACTTTTCTCACTCTTTATACGTAAGTCTTCCCAAAGGAAGACTTATGCCATTTTTACTTTCATTGCTCCTCTTCTCGTTCAGCGCCTTTGCCGCCTGTGAGCCCAGACTTCAGACCATCAATGAGGTGAAGGCGAAGTCCTATGCGCCCGTGACCGGAAACAAAGTCGCCGCCATTCTCATTCTTCCCACCATCCTCGGCGAGAGTCGCGTGGAACGCGGCTTTGCAACGAGCCTGTGCCGCGCGGGTTTTCGCGCCGTGATTCTCGATGTGACTCAAGAGACCACCGCGCAGTACGAAATCGAAAACCTCAGCTCGCACGATGAGTCCTTCACGCATGCTCTCGCTAGTGTACGCGCGGTGATCGAGGGCCTCCGCAGCGATGCGACTCTCTCTGGAAAATTTGGCCTGCTGGGTGCGAGCCAAGGAGCGCTCTTCTCCACCTACATCGCCGGTTCTGAACCGGCCATAACAGCCTCTGTGATCATCGTCGGTGCCGGCAACCTTCCGGGTGTGCTGACGTACTCCGACCAAAAAAACGTCAAGGCCATTCGTGACGCTCGCAAAGCGCGTCTCAACATTCGCTCAGACGTTGAGTACGAACAAACGCTCACGCAGGCGATCACCATCGATCCCCAGGCCCAGGCGCGCACCATCGCGCCGGACGCCGCCTACATGTTCATCGCCACCCGCGACACCACGGTGCCGACGAAATATCAACTTGAGCTGGCGCAAGTGCTCAACGGCGCGCGTGTAAAAAAGATGGATACCAATCACGTCAACGGCATCATCCGCGCCGGACAGACCTACGGAAAAGACATCCTCAACTATTTCAGAGAAAAACTTTAGGGCTTCGAGGCCGGTGTTCTGGCGCCTTCGTCCCAGTGGAGACTTTGCGTTAATGGATGAATCTCTTTTGCAACTGCTGTTCGGTAAAGGTCTGGAGACTGCTTCTGCCAAACACCCAACACCACCAACTGCTGAAGCGGGCCTCGACCCGCAAGCGTTGCATCGCTTTTTGGCTGCCATTTCTGCTTCACCAGATGGCGCTCGAAGGTTTTCGCCTGCCACGACGCTGACGCTGGATTGCGCGCATGAAGTTCGCTAAAAAGTTTTTCTAAGTTAGTCCACGGGGTCGGCTGCTCCAGCCACACGAGCTCCGCCGTCGGAAGTGTTTTCACCAACCGCAGGGCCACGCTCAACTCTTTCGCCTCGACGATCCAGGTCTGCAGTTGGATCGGTGTGATGAGCTTCGCAAAGCGGGGCTCATCCAGCATGTCCATGATGAAGCTCGGGTCTTTGACCTCGCGGGCAATGGCGGTGAATTCTTCCGGAGAGATCTTCGGCGCTAAAGCTCCCATGAAGCCGAGCTCGGTGAGGCGGGCCTCGGAGCTTGCGGCGTGATTAAAGCGATGGGATGAAAGAGTGTGGACGCCGACCGCCACCAAGACGGCGGCCGTGGCACTGACCATGAGGCCGCGGTTGTAGTGGCGGGGATGGAAGAGAGCAAAGGCGCGGTTAAACATCCACACCACGTACGCGACCTCGGCCACGAGAATGAAACTCAAGAGCGGCCCGAGCCACTGCGCAGGATTCAGATACACCAGCACGGCACTGAAGATCGCACCGACCGAAAATTGCAGGATCTGCTTATTCTGACTCTTCTTGCCTTGGCGCTCTTCGAGCTGGCGTAAGTAATCTTTCAGCGCCACCGGCGAGTACATGGTGATCAAGAAAAACAGCGCCACCACGGCGAGGACGAGCTGCTCTTTGGTGCCGGCCAGCGGTGACATCCCTTTTGACAGCAAGGCCCCCGCGCCCTTGCCCGTGCCCATTTCTGGCAGCACTTGGTCACTGGATTCCGGGGCGACGAGAATCATGACCACAAAAAAACTCACCAGCACTACGGAGCTGCAGATCGCCTGGCAGGCGATCACAAGCGTCTGCGCAAAAAGGTGATAGCGCACCAACGTGCGCTTATTAAAGGTCGCGAGCATCCACGGAATGTTTTCCTTGAACTGGTGACGGTTCATGGTGGTGTAGAGCGCGAACATGTAGATCATCGGCGCCAGCACCATCAGTTCCGGGATGCGCACCAAGAACACCAGCGCCATGACGGGCAAGGCGTAGAGATGGAACTTCCCGAGGAAACGCAAGTACGGGACGAAGAAGAGGCTAAGCAGCGTTCGCATGGTCGACCTCCTCTGCATCGGCGTAGTGGTAGATGAAGATATCTTCCAAGGTGATCTCGCGGCGATCGATGTACAAATCTTCGATGGCGAGCTGATCCGCGGTTTCTTTCTTCAAGAGAAAGTTCTCCGAGCCATCACCGTTCACTCCCGCCCAGCGCAGATCGGTGCGCGCGAGGAGTGGATGGGTCGAGCCATGCGCGAAGCGCAGCTTCACGAAGCCACCGCGCACTTCATCCAACCGCCCTTGCAGCTTCATCTTGCCGTTCTGGAGCAAGAGCAAGTGCGAGGTGTAGTACTGCAACTCGGAAATAATATTGGTGGTCATGACCACGGTTTGGCCGGCTTGGCAAAACCGATGCAGGAGACCCAAGAAGTAACGACGAGCGTACACGTCCATCACCGAGGTGATCTCATCCAGCAGCAGCACCTCTGGTTTAGCGGCGAGCGCCAGGATCAAGTTGAACTGCATTTTTTGTCCGCGAGAATACTGATGGTAGTGCGCGTTCATGTCGAGGCGACGGTCCTTCACCATCTGCAGGAAAAACTCGTGGTGCCAGCGCGGAAAGAACTGGCGGAATTTTTCAACGAACTCACCCATGGTGAGACTCGACTCGATCTGGATGTTTTCGTTGATGTAGAACATGTCGCGCTTGTGGGGAATCTGCCAGCTCTGCGCCCGCATGTCCTTGAAGAACACTTCGCCCGAATCCGGAAACTCAGCGCCGGAGATGAGACGCAAGAGCGTACTCTTTCCGGAACCGTTGGCACCCAGCAAGGTCGTAAACGTTCCCGGTTGGATCTCAAACGATGGCCCGGCAAGAATGCTGCGGCCTTGGTATTTTTTTTGAATGTTCTGCACGCGAATAAGGGGCTTTGTCATGATGCTTTATCGGACCAAAGCTGGCCTTAGATGAGTAGAAATCCCGCAGACTGGAATGCTCAAGAACTAAAGACTTAGGTGAACCTTTCGATAAGCAAGAGATGATTTTTTTTACTCTCATCTTCCTGGTCACAACGCCGTTGCATGCAATGAGTGTGATTCCGTTGACCCCGGGTCCATGGTACATGGCCGCGGGACTCATCCGCGAAGCCGAGGGCCAGCGCATGTGGGTCATCAACGAAGACACCGGCAATGAACTCCTCTGGAGAATTCCTGCGGGGAAAACATTCCCACCGCTTTTCGAAGCGTGCTTTAAGGTCACCAAAAACTGCCACCTGCGCTGTGAAGTCCAGTTCGGAGAGATTAAAGAAGTGAAGAACGGTGCCCGGCCTTTCATCCCCCGGCCAGATGGCACGTACACACCGGCAGGCCCCGATGACTGTCGCTAAGATTTTTATCGCTCTAATGTTCAGCACGCAGGCGCTCGCCGCGGCCAACAACTGTGTCGTGGTCATCATAGGTGGCATCATGCACCGGGACCCCTCTTCGCCGGCGTGGAGTCAGGCGCAGGATCTGGCGAGTAAGGTCCAGCATGCGGCCATCGCGCAAGCACGGCGCACCGGTTGTCGGGTCGAGGACTTAAGCGAGCTTAAGCCTGACCAGTTTTTGGCGCGCTTGCGTAGTCTCGCACCCGCTGGCCAGCGGCCAAACATCCATCTGAGTTTTACTGATCACGGAGTTCCCGCTTCGAGCCCTGCGGAAGACACTTTTTTGCCCACCGGCGAGTCGCAAGCTGGCATGGAGGGCGTGGCCCTCCGAGAGATCTTCTCTACCCTTTCCCGCTCACTGCCGGCCAACTCCCGTGTGACCTTCCAATCCTCGACCTGCTGGCCTGCGTTTAGTGAGGCGGCCCTAGCGGAGCGCTTCGACGAGCGGATGGATTTCTGCGGCAGCTCGTCGACGCAAATCGAAGGCATGTCTCGCAACGTGACCATGGGCACGGAGGCCGGCTTTCGACGTGTCAACGGTCAAGCCCAGGCCGCCTATCCCATCGTCGGTCTGCTGGAGGCGGCCAACCGCCGAGCGCAAGGCCGCGCTGCTCCCAGCGTCTACGCCTCTCATGTGGAATCGCGCCAAGGTGACATCGCCAACATTCTCCGCAATCCCGGCTTCACGACCTCTCTCGTGCTGGCCCGCAAAGTCGTCGCGGCAAGAACGGGGGTCACCATGATTCCCTTCAATGATCCCTACGGAGAAAGTTACGACGCTACCAAATTGCCCGAGATGATGAAGGGTCTGAATCAGCTCGGCATCCGCCCGCAACCGAGTGCGGCCACGCTGGCATTGCGGATTGCAGCGAGCATGGCCTGCATGACCTGTGTCAAGAACCAAGGCCTCGCTGGCTTCTCTTCTTTCCTCGTGGATGTGGGAAACCTCACTGACTTTATGGTGACGCCGGAGCCCGCGTGGATCACCCGCTTACCCGCCCCCTACAAAGCCTTCGCGCAGGAATCGTTTAACTATTTCAAGAGCAACGGGTCTTTGCTGCGAGAGTTCTTCAATCAGCGCAACATCGGTTCGCTGCCCGCAAAATTTTTGCCGCTCGCGGCGCACCTGCGGACACTGCAAGAGGCGTCGGTCGTCAGTCGCTTTCTGGCGGTCGCCTCACCCGGCGAGAAGGCCCGCTTCAATCGCATCGCCGGCTGTGAGAATCGTCCGCTGCTCTAGAACTTCTCCCGGCGCGATTTTTTCTTCTCGCTGTCTTTCTTTTTTGTACTCAAGCGCTTCATGACAGAACCGTACGTGGGCTTGGTGGCTTTTCTCTTCTTCGGTGCCCGCCAGACGTTTTCCAGCATGCGCTCCAGACGATCGAAGCAGTCTTCGACGTTGTCTTTCTGCGTGCGGTTTTCTTGCGACGTGATCTGGAGCTCGTTGTCTTGCGTGATGAAGCCGCCGTAGCGACTGCGCAAGCGCTCCAGCACATCCGCAGGAATCTCTGCGGTGTTGAGATCCCAGTGGAGCGTGGCTTTGGAATTCACTTTATTGACGTTCTGTCCTCCCGCACCGGAGCTGCGCGAGAAAGAAAAGCGGCACTGCTCGCGGGGAACGCGTTTCATTCGCCCAGCTCCAGCTCGTCATGGAAGCGGACGCGGGAGTGCAGCACGGATTTCACAAAAATCCGGAAGAACGCCATGAGTTCATCGCGGACGTGCGTTCCCTCAAGCACTCCCAAGGCATGGGCGACCGCCTCGTAGGTGGAAACGTACTGCGGCTGCGGGGCCCGGCGCAGTTGATACTCACCGGTGATACCGGCCGGAATTTTTACCGTCTGGATGGGCGTGAGGAGCGGTTCACGCTGGTGAACTTTACGCGCCTGATGCCAATTTCCATCGGGCACGATGAGATGGTAGGGCCCAGGGTTCTTCGCTTTAAACTCGTCATTGAGTTCAACGGCATTTTCATCGGGATAAAGGAAAAACGGCCGACCCGGACGCTCCAGGATTGGCGGGATCTGCAAGGGCTCGTTCATTCGACCCCGTACGTCAAAATGGGTCGTCGCCGGCATCATTTCTTTGATAAAGGCCGCTGTGTTGCTGGTGAGTTTGAGTTCGCGCACATGGACAATGAGAGACACCGTTGACTGCACTTCCATGGGTTTGATGTGCACACAAAAACAGTACATCTCATGGATGCGGCAGCGCGGGCAGCGACGGTGGCGAGAATTCCGACGGGTACTCATGTCTCAATCTAACACATTGCCGTTTTTAGCGTCCAGGAGCATCATGGGTGGGCAACAATTCAGAGGGAGAAAACCATGGCTTCAGCACACGATTTTTCTGCAAAAAATATCCAAGGACAGGACGTTTCCCTCGCCCAGTACAAGGGCAAGTATCTCTTGGTGGTGAACGTCGCCAGCAAGTGCGGCTTCACGCCTCAGTACGAGGGCCTGGAAAAGATGTACGAAGAATTGAAGAGCAACGTGGAGATCTTGGGCTTTCCTTGCAACCAATTCGGCGCCCAGGAACCCGGCGACGAAAATGAAATCAAAAATTTCTGCTCACTCACGTACAACGTCACGTTCCCGATGTTCGCCAAGGTCGATGTCAATGGTGATAAAGCTCATCCTTTTTACAAATTTCTCAAAGGTGAGAAGCCCGGATTTCTGGGCACAGAGGCGATTAAGTGGAATTTCACCAAGTTCCTCGTGGACCCGCAAGGTCAGGTCATGAAGCGCTACGCTCCCACTGACACACCTGAGAAGATTAAGAACGACTTAATAGCTCAGCTCAGCAAATAATTAAGCTCACTCTAGCGAAAGATTAAGGTAGCGCTGTTGGCGTTTTGGGCCACAATATGTGCCTATGCCGTTTCTCTCATCTGCCATACTTTCCAAGGCCCTCCTCGATCAAATGAGCGACGTCGCGTTCATCAAGGATCAGAACTATTGCTACCGTTACGGCAACAACGCGCTCGCCGAACTGCTAGGAAGACCCCTCGCGGAAATCATTGGCTTCGATGACACCGCGATCTTTCCGCCGGAGTACAGCCAGAGATACAGGGAGATGGACGACCGCGTCCTGGCCTCCGGAGAGCATGTGACGTTCGAAGAAGACGTCGTCAACGCCAACGGCGACGTGATCCAAATGCACACGAAAAAAATGCGCCTCGAGATCGACGGTAAGTATTATCTCCTCGGCATCACGCGGGACGTGACCGAGTTCAACAAAACGGTGCACCTCAACCAGATGAGCAAGCTCTCGAGTGGCCTCGCCCATGAATTGCTCACACCACTCACGGTGATGAACTTCAACATTCATAAGGCCAGCGACCTCATGCAGAAAAACGCTTTTGATAAAGCGGCAGCGGAAAACTTTCTCTGCAAGATGCAGATTGTTGAAAAACGGCTCACGGACACGGTGCAAGCAGTGCAGGCCTTTGCCGTGCAAGCGCGCCCGCAAACTGCCACGAAGAAGACTCTTTCGCTGCTGCTCGACGAGGTCCGTGAACTCGTGGGCCCGCGTCTAAAAGCGCGGCAGGTCGATCTCCGGGACTTCGATGTCATGCCGATTGAAATTCTCACGCGCGGGACGCAGATTTCTCAAGTCCTGGTGAACCTGATCCACAATGCCGCCGACGCCGTCTCGACGCTCCCGGAACGTTGGGTCGAGCTCGAATTTAAGCGCCTGCATGGATCCGTGGAAATTCGAATCATCGACTCTGGAAACGGCATCCCTCAGGAAATCGCGAAAAAACTTATGGAGCCTTTCTTCACCACCAAAACCTGTGGCGCCGGCACGGGCCTTGGTCTCTCCCTGGCCGCCCGCATCGTAGCGGATCATCATGGCGAGCTCTTTTATGATGCTGCCGCTCCCCATACAACATTTGTTTTACGTTTGCCCCTCGCAGCATAGCAAAGCTGAGGTACAATTCTTGCGACACTCACTTAAGGAGAACGCATGCTGTACCAAGGACAGGCCTTCCGAGTTGAAATGCTCAACGAGGGCATCATCAATGTGGTTTTTGATCTCAAGGATCAATCCGCCAACATCTTCAATGCTCTGGCACTCAAAGAGTTGCAAGACTCGCTCGACGTCGTCAAAAAACAATCGGGCGTGAAGGGACTCCTGTTCTCTTCCGGCAAAGATGGTTTTGTGTTCGGCGCTGACATCACCGAATTCTTGGGTCACTTCAAAAAAACCGAAGAAGAAATGCGCGCGTGGCTTCTTATCATTAATTCGACTTTCTCGGGCTTTGAAGATCTGCCTTACCCAACAGTGGCGGCCATCAATGGCTTCGCTCTCGGTGGTGGTTTTGAGATCGCCCTCACCATGGACTATCGAATCGTCGGCACCAAAGCGCAAGTGGGTTTGCCAGAAACAAAACTCGGCATCATTCCCGGTTGGGGCGGCACCGTTCGTCTGCCACGTTTGATCGGCCCTGATCACGCCATTGAATGGGTGACAAGCGGGAAATACTACAAGGCGGACGAAGCCTTGAAGTTCCAAGCCGTCGATGGCGTGGTCGATGATGCAAAAACTGGCGATGCTGCGATCACCTTCCTTCAACGCGCCATCGCAGGAACGGTTGATTGGAAAGCACGCCGCGCGCAGAAGACCTCACCTCTTCGTCTCGATAAGATCGAAAGCATGATGAGCTTCGAAGGCTCCAAAGCTTTCGTCGCTGGCATGGCAGGCCCGCACTACCCAGCTCCAGTTCAAGCGGTAGAGAGTATGCAACAAGGCGCGCGCAAGACACGCGATGAAGCCTTGGTGATTGAAGGTGGTATTTTTGCGAAAATGGCAAAAACACCGACGGCAGAATGTTTGGTGCAAGTGTTCCTGGGCGATCAGTACTTGAAGAAAGTCGCGAAGAAGGCCACCAAAGACACCGCACCTACTAAGCACGCAGCGGTTTTGGGTGCTGGCATCATGGGCGGCGGGATTGCGTACCAGTCGGCCTCAAGTGGTGTGGGCGTGCACATGAAAGACATCAAAACGGAACAACTCGATCTGGGCATGGGCGAAGCTTCGAAACTTTTGAACAAGATGGTGGAAATCAAAAAGATGACGCCAGAAAAAATGGCGAAGGTGATCTCGCAAATCACGCCGACTCTATCTTATGCGGACTTCAAGTCTTGTGACTTCGTGGTGGAAGCAGTTGTTGAAAACGAGAAAGTGAAGAAAGCGGTTCTCGCGGAAGCCGAAGCGGCTTTGCCTGAAGGCGCGATCTTGGCGTCGAACACGTCGACGATCTCGATCACAAAACTCGCAGAGGGCGTAAAGCATCCGGAGAACTTCATCGGCATGCACTTCTTCAACCCCGTCCACCGCATGCCTTTGGTGGAAATCATCCGTGGTAAAAAATCATCAGACGCAGCGGTCGCTCGCGGCGTGCAGTACGCCACGCAGATGGGCAAAACGCCGATCGTTGTGAACGACTGCCCAGGGTTCCTCGTCAACCGCGTCTTGTTCCCCTACTTTAACGGCTTTCTGTTTCTCTTAGAAGACGGCGCCGACTTCCAAAAAGTCGACAAGGTCATGGAGAAATGGGGCTGGCCCATGGGCCCGGCGTACTTGCTCGACGTCGTCGGCATCGATACGGGTCACCACGCTTCGGCGATCATGGCGGCGGAATTCCCCGATCGCATGGGCTTCAATGGCACCAATGCTCTTCAATCCATGTACGAACAGAAACGCTTCGGCCAAAAGAACAACAAGGGCTTCTACGAGTACGAACTCGACAAGAAAGGCAAACCGAAGAAAGTGGTCACGGACGTCGCTTACGGGTTGATCAAACCTCTCGTCAAACAAACGATCACGTTGAGTGACGAAGACATCGTCATGCGCATGATGCTGCCGATGTTGATCGAAAGTGCCCGCTGCCTGGAAGAAAAAATCGTCGCGTCCCCGGTCGAAGTCGACATGGGTCTTCTCTTGGGTCTGGGCTTCCCTCCGTTCCGCGCCGGTGTGTTCAAATGGGCGGACATGGTGGGGCTCACGAAACTTGCTGAAGAAGCCAAGAAGCTGCAGCACCTGGGTAAGCTCTACGAGTTCACCCCGACCATGCTCGCGATGGCGAAAAACAATCAGAAATATCATGCTGGAGGTGCCCAATGAAATCAGTCGTCATCGTTGATGCTGTCAGAACTCCGATGGGAAAATCAAAGAACGGCGTGTTCCGCAATGTGCGCGCTGAAGAATTATCAGCAGCTCTCATGCGCGCGCTGATGGTTCGCAATCCGGCGGTGAAGGCCGTGGAGATCGAAGACATCATCTGGGGCTGCGTT
Source organism: Pseudomonadota bacterium (assembly GCA_027486525.1). Classification (GTDB taxonomy): domain Bacteria; phylum Bdellovibrionota; class Bacteriovoracia; order Bacteriovoracales; family Bacteriovoracaceae; genus UBA6144. Next base: position 1,500 of record JAIXOY010000170.1, on the reverse strand, counting down.
CAGCAGACCCTGGAGCAGGGCTACAACGTCGCTCGTAACGCGCAACTTCTGACCGACATTCCTAAAACCGTTTCCGCGCAAACCGTGAATCGTTTGTGTGGCTCAAGTATGACCGCGCTCCACATGGCCGCGCAAGGGATCATGTCGGGCCAGGGCGACATCTATCTCGTCGGTGGCGTCGAGCACATGGGCCACGTGCCCATGACTCACGGAGTGGACTTCAATCCACAACTCGCCCACACCGTCGCTAAAGGCGCCGGGGCGATGGGGCTCACAGCTGAGTTGTTAGGCCGCAGTCACGGAGTGACCCGCCAACAACAAGACGAGTTCGCGAAAGAATCTCATCGCAAAGCTTCTGAAGCCCAAGCGAAGGGACTTTTTAAGGATGAGATCGTGCCGGTCATGGGTCACGATGAAAATGGCATCCCGATGTTGATCACTTCTGACGAAGTTGTCCGTCCAGAAACAACGGTAGAAACTCTTGGGAAGCTCCCAGCTGTGTTTGATCCGAAGAATGGCACTGTCACCGCTGGTAATTCATCGGCTTTGTCTGATGGCGCCTCAGCGCTTTTGGTGATGAGTGAAGAGAAGGCCAAGGCCTTGGGTCTCAAACCACTCGCACGTGTTTTGGGTATGGCGGCCACAGGTTGCGAACCATCGATCATGGGTTATGGCCCGGTCGCTGCCTCACGCAAGGCCCTTGCCCAGGCAGGACTCAAAATTGAAGACATGGGTGTGATTGAATTGAACGAAGCCTTCGCCGCGCAATCACTCCCGGTCATTAAAGATTTGGGGCTCACGGATTCCATGAGCAAAGTGAACCGTTACGGCGGGGCCATTGCTCTCGGCCACCCGCTGGGTTGCTCAGGGGCGCGCATCACCGGTACTCTCGCCCATCAGCTGAAGCACACCAAAGCCAAGTATGGTTTAGCGCCGATGTGTATTGGTTTGGGCCAAGGGGTCGCGACGGTGATTGAGAATTTACAGACCTGAAAAATGAGAAGGCCCCGAAAGGGGCCAACTATGATCCACATCACTTGCTTTGCTCAAAGAGTGGCGCGAAACGACCAAATGTGGAGCCCTTTAAGTAGATGGATCGCTCGATCTTAAACTGCTCCATTAGTTTCGCATCAAGTTTGCCGTCACCCACAAATTCGAGAAACTCGTGGGCGAGGATGAACACGGCAGAGAGTGGGAAGATCTGCTGTGCGAAGAGGCCACGCGGAAAGCCCTTCCCGTCGGGCCTCTCGTGGTGCATAAGGATGATGTGGTCCACGCCCAAGATTGAGCCCGGGAGTCTTCGGGCCATCTCGGCAGCTTTTTGCGGATGGTCGCGCCAGGCATCTTCTTTGAAATTGATACGGTCTTCGAAATCCTGCGCACGAATTGCAGAGTCATGGAGTATGGCGGCCATGATAAGCTTCTCACCGACGGCGTCACTGGTAAGCCCAACCTGTTGAGCAAACATGCAACTCAACTGCGCCAAACGCAGGACGTGAG
>JAIXOY010000164.1 GCA_027486525.1 Pseudomonadota bacterium | reverse complement strand
GCATCGGGCGTGTCTCTGGACGACGGTCCGGCATCGGGCGTGTTTCAGGGCGACGGTCCGGCATCGGGCGTGTCTCTGGGCGACGCTCAGGAGCTGGACGAGTCTCTGGACGACGGTCTGGCATCGGGCGTGTCTCTGGACGACGCTCCGGAGCTGGACGAGTTTCAGGGCCACGATCCGGGCGACCAGGGCGGCCTGGACGACGCGGGTCCTGTGCATGTGTGACGTCCATCATTGAGCCCATCAGGGTCAACGAGAACGCGAGTTTCCAAGTGAATTTCATAATTCCCCTTTATTTGCTTCCAAACATGGATGCTGTTTCTACTAAGGTCATAACAAGAGTGGTCAAGCTTCGGCACTCTTATTTTGCTTACAGCGTCATAAGGAAAATGAAGCAGGGATTAACTCGTTAGATTGATTACGATTTCACGACTGTGAAATTTTAACCCTATGAAATTCTTGCAGATTTTGGATGGGGGAGGTGCAAAATGCACCAGGGTTTTCGGGGCCACTTTGACCCCGAAAACTGGTGATGGGCCTTACTTAGAGATATCGGTGCTAGCAGGTTGATCGGCCGGAACAAGTGCTTCTCCACCAAACAAGCGGCGCATACCACTTCGTTGATAGCGACTAGAAAGAATGTTGAAGATGTTCGCACCACTGTCGGTGTTGATGTCACTGTTCCCCATGTCGTACTCGCTATTCATCGCCTCAGCGAGCTGTTCGTCAGCAACGGTCACCCCGCCATTCCCGCTAAGAGCATCCAGGCTAAAGTCGTCGCCTCTTTTGCCAGCTCCGCCACCTGCCAATGGCACCGAATTACCTTCGTAACCTTTGATCTGTTGTGAAAGATCTTTCTTCATTTCTTCCAGAGCTGCGGCCGGTGATGAGACGTTGGCGAAGCCCCCAGAGCCAGAGGAAGGGGCTGCAGCGAGAGCTGAGCCGGCAAGGTTTCGTTCCATGTCTTTCATAATTTTATCGCCCATATCTTTTGCTTTCTTCGCTTGCACTGCGAGTGCTTTGTTTTTTGGATCACTGAGAAGTTTTTCATTAAGCTTGTTCAAGCGCGCAGCGAGAGAGCCGAATTGAGCGCCGTCGATGTCCGCAGCTGAAAGTGACCCGTTGTTCAGACCATTAAGAGTCTGCGGAAGATTTCCAAGCACATTACCCGCGGGCACATTTCCGATGACGGATGGGGATTTCACTGTGACACACGTGTTAGATGTGCGGCAGCTACAACTTGAATCAAGTTCTCCACGAGACGATACGCAGTTTTTTTGGTTTGAAACGGCTGTCGGGTTTTTGGATTTATCAGACGCGAGCAAAGGTTTTGCTCCGAACAGATTTTTACAGGTCGCCGAGTTTACCCGTCCAGGGTTCAATCCGCCGCCTTCGCTGTAACAGTAGCAGTTTGGCTTAGAAAGATCGTTTCGATCACCGCTAGCGCAGCCGAACTCTGCGCCCGCCGCTTCAACTTGAGCTTTTAAATTCTCAATGAATTTTTTTCGTTCTTCTGCTTTCTTCTTTTCTTTGTTTGTTTTGCTGATCATGAAGATGTTGTTAACAGTCATGATGCCCGCAAGTGCCAGTCGAGTGACAGGTTTAGCGAAGAGCTTTTGAAATCCAGTTGCTGATGATGTTGTTGCAGCAGCTGCTGCTGGACCTGCTGCTTTTGCAATTGCTGAAGCTGCTGAAATTGTTATTGCTCCTATCTGAGCGCTAGAGGTGGGAATAATAAACTGCTGCGCAACAACGGAAGCTAGCTTCATTAAAGAGAATTCCTCTGCGCTTTCATTTTTCGTGATGACTTCTCTGTGAGGAGATGCAGACTTATACAACTCCATTTCTACATCAGATTGATTCTGGCCCGCTCGCAGTTGCATGATTTCTCTATTGTTAAAACTCAATTCGAAACTATCCCTTGAAGATTCAAGAGAAGAGAAGTTAAGGTACGACGCATAACTGACCCTTTGCTTTTTGAGAAAGTAGTTATCGACGTAGACTTCCGCGACAGTTTTAACGTGCTGGTTGTTTTGAGTATTTGCATAAAGACTCTCAACCCCAAGTGAAGAATATCCTGCATCTCCGATACATACCCCTCCAGTTGGGTTGAACATTTCAATGCCAGCCATGACAGCGGCTCCTGCGTACCCAGCGGTTGCCACCATGTAGAGCATGTTTTTTGTTTTCGCCGCAGAAATGGTAGCCTCTTCTAGTTCAATCATGGCCTGAAAAGCCTCGGCCTGAGCGCTCGTTGCTTTCGTATTATCTGATGTGGAGCCACTCTTTTTATCTGTTGAAGCCGAATTACTGATCGCCTTAAATTTTTCTTCTGCTTCCTTCAGCTTCTTCTTGTATGTACTTGCCGACATGATCTCACCGGCCACAACTGCCATCGCAGAGCCCGCGATCAGATAGGCAGAAGTCGCAACTCCCTTACACTTCGCTGGGCCACCAGTAGCTAAAAACATGACTGAGGCGAGCAACGATGCCATCGCCAAAATCACTGAGATCATGCTCGTCTTGATTTGCCCCGGCGCTGCCACACCCGCATCTTTCATTTTCCCGTCAATGACATCGCGGTAACACTGCTTCTTGGCAGCATCATCACCTTTGCTTTCACACATCTTGCTGGCATCAGCGAGCTCAGCTGCTTGCGCTGTTGTCACACATCGTCCCAGCATCTCGTTCCACTGCAATCCGCTGCTGCAGCTGTTGGCCCATGCACTGCTATTCAAAGCGTGATGAGGAATCGCTCCCACCACGAGTTGAAACCCGATGATGTATGCGAAGAACATAGAGAAGAGTTTCTGGAACATAAAACCTCGAAGGTTGGCGTAACATCTTGATATGCCTTAATTATAAGGGTGTTAGGGGTTTAGGGCAGGTCCTGTTGTTTCTTGCCGAGGGAGCTGAATTAAGTATTTTAGTAAAAACGGTGACTTATACGCCATTTTGGGCTTTTCACCCCCACCATCCTCCTCCTAGAATCTGACCTAAAAAGTTGGCAACCAACATGCGTTTTCTCTGGGCCCTCTTAGGGCTGCTTACTATTCCGGCCATCGCTGGCCCCTTACGTCCCGGCGATGTGATCCTGCAGCCCATGCGCTGCTACCTCTGCCGTATGATCGAGATTCACGAGCAAAGTGACTTCTCGCACATGGGCGTTGTGATCGATGTTGGAGATGAGACGTGGGTGGGTGAGTCCCTTG
>JAIXOY010000018.1 GCA_027486525.1 Pseudomonadota bacterium | reverse complement strand
GCGAGGAGAAGGTCTTCAAGCTCACCGACGGGGATCTCTCCCTGATTATTTTGGAAACGCTCCGTGACCGAAAGCAGATGCGGTGAAGTCCACAGCACAAAAGGAATGCCCTGCTGACGCGCCAGTTCTGCGAGTGTGAGTGCGGTTTCGCCTTTGCCATTCGTACCGGCCACCGTGATGATGAGCGGTTGAGTCACCTCCACCGCAGCGATGTCGGGATGAAGGTAATTTCTGATGCGCTCGAGACCTGGCAGGAAAGTTTCTCGTCCGTAGTGCGCGAGTAACCAATCCTGCAGTTCAGCTGCGGTCATGAACCAGCGACGGGCGCCAAGAGGCGAAGGAAGAACGAGAGCTCTTTCTTCAGCGTTTTGCGATGGCAGATGCGATCGATGAAACCATGCTCTTTCAAGAACTCTGAGCGCTGAAAACCTTCCGGCAGTGTCTGGCGAATGGATTGCTCAATCACGCGGGGGCCAGCGAAACCGATCAAGGCTTTGGGCTCAGCGATGTTAAGGTCACCGAGCATGGCGTAGCTCGCGGCACAGCCACCGGTCGTCGGATCAGTGAGAACTGAAATGTACGGCAGGCCCGCGTCTTTCAAGCGTGCCCGAGAAGCCGAGGTCTTCGCCATCTGCATGAGAGACAAAATCCCTTCTTGCATACGCGCACCACCCGAACAGCTCACCACGACACAAGGAATCTTTTTCTCGTAAGCAAGATCCATCGCCAACGCGACTTTCTCACCGGTGACGACACCCATGGAGCCACCCATGAAGTTAAAATCCATGACCGCGTAAGCGACGGGTTGGCCTTCCATCATGCCGACACCACAGACGGTGCCGTCTTTCGTGCCGGTTTTTTTATACGCACTTTGCAGGCGACTCTCGTAACTTATTTTATCGGTGAACTGAAGTGGGTTGCTGCTGCCAAGTTCGCCGCCGTATTCATGGAAAGTGCCTTCATCACACAAGAGGGCCAAGCGCTCAGTCGCTCCCATCCGATAGTGATGGTCGCAGTACGGGCAAACCTGGAAGTTCTCTTCCATCTTTTCGGTCTGCATGATCTCACTGCAAGACACGCACTTCTTCCACAAACCTTCTGGTGTGTTGGAGGGACCCTTCTTCAGGTTTTTCAGTTTAGGATTTTTGACGTGGTGAAAATGGCCCATGCGACTAACTCCTGCCCAATTTTAGCGGCATCGCTTTCTTTTAAGCGAAATCCCCAAGTGACTCTTAAGCTGCTGGAATCTCATACAATGCCAGTTCAAAATGGAGAAGTCACCGGATTTGCTATGTCCGAGCAAGGAAGTCTTCTAAAATTCAAGAAGGACGACATTTAGACCGAAAGGTTGTCGGGAGAAAATATGATAGCTCGCCTAGTTCTAGGCTTTGTATTTGTAAGCTCGCTACTTATCACGCAGCCCGTCGTGGCGCAGAGTCCCTATTTTGAGCAATACATCGATCACGCCAAGTTCATAAAACTCTCACCAAGAGACCAACGTGATTTTCTAGTCGCGCTGATGCAGACCGTGGCCGATCTGGAACAGAAGGCCATCCTTTCCGGTCGCCACCTCGCTCCGGCGGAAGCAAAAAAAACCGTTCACCAGCAACGCTGGGAGCAGGTGAAGAAAGCTCTCGTGAGCTTCCAGCAATTAGTCGTGGTGTCCGCAGCCCATGCTGACACAGTCCCCCCCTTTGCGGTGACATGTCATAGGGAGGACCAGGAAGACGCTCGATCGTTGATGAATTACAATGATACTTTCGGCGCCACTAAGCAGACTTGCTTGTTCGGCAGCTACCGAAGTACCTACGTGACCTCCAACAGCCAAACCTACTGCCAACGGCCAAGTTGTTCCATCGATCCATCCGTCAGAGGTGAGTACTACAAGCTTGCTCAGCAGGGCGGATGCACAAAAAACCAAATGGCCTGTAATCCAGCGTTGTTTGGCCGTGGGATTGATACAAAACCCACTTGCGTGGATATCGACATCAAAACGAGCTCGAACTCTGAAGTGAATAACGTTGAGAACGCATCACTGGCCTGCTTGATCGCCGTAACGAATGACCCGAATAAAGGGACACGACTCACGAACATCGCCAACAATATAAAAAACGACCGGGATATCGCCATCGAGTTTAATAGGCTCCTCCACACTATATCCAATCTCTGCATCTGTGACGGAGAGGTGGGTAATAATCCTGGTGTTCCTGATTACCTAAAGGACATGTCTAATAGCTACAGTGAGTATGTGAAAGACCATCGAACCTGCAATGCTCTCTTATCCCAGACCTCTCTGGTGTTGCAAAATCTCAGCGCGACAGGCGGAGGCCGATGTGCGGCGGAGCTGCTCCCGCCAAACCTGAGTGGTTTGTCCACCGATCTCCAGTACATCAATAATTTCTCAACGCGCTTTCACAAATTGGCGAGCGGAGCCGATGACAGCACTGTACCTCTCAGACCAGATCAGATTAATCTTGCGATGGTTCAATACCGTGCTCGCTGGGTTGACGCCACGACTGAGCGTGGGCCGGGCGTAAAACGTGTCGAAGCAGATGTGGCCCTGGATAACGTGGCGGACTACATCGCTCACGCTGATACCCTCAAGACAAATGGCAGATGGTGCCCGCTGGCCTTTCCTGATCCAGAAGCTTTGATTGAGTATGAATGTCGAATTACCGGTACGGCGACACGTGGCGAAGATGGAAAAGTGGCTGTAACCGCCACGGCCAACATCACCGGACTTGCTGAGGGAGTTGTCGTTGACAGTGGTCTTGTCTGGAAAGTCAACTCTGCGGTTGTTGATGGTCAGGTCGGGCCGAGAGTCTCACTACCGGGCCTTGACATCGCAGCCGATGCCACCGGTGTTCCTGTTGAAGCAAGCTACACTACGGTAGGTGGTCAGGTCATCGTGTGCCCATCCGTGAATGCTCCTTTCCAACAGCCGGAACAGGAGCCCACTTGCAGCCTTAGTCTCTCAGGTGTCACCAAAGTCGAGGGTGAAGATAAATACAAAGTGACCGCAACGATTCCAGACATGGTAACCGGCACGTTCTCGTCGGTGGCCTGGGCACCGGCCGAACAGCAAGGCACTGCAGAGGCTCTCGCGAAAACACGTGTGGTCCTCGTTCCGAAGCCGGCCGACAACGCAAAAATTACAGTCAGCGCGACCGTCGTTACTTCAGTAAAGACTTACGAATGCACAGGTGAAGCTGACGTACCTGTCGTTGCATCGACTGAGCCCGACACCGATCAGCCGTGCACGATCGTGCCGTCGGTGGTCTTGGGCAATGAGGGAAAATACAGTGTTTCCTTGTCACTCGATGGGGCCACCGGTCAAAAGGCTCCAGAGGGTGAACCGACTTACACGGGCTTTGACTTCCGGACTTCCGGCGGGGTCGGCACGGCATTAGTCACGCCAGAGAATGCGCCCATGAACAAGACCGTTAGCGCAAGCTACGTCGACAAAGATGGGAAGCGACATAGCTGTAGTGTGACTGCCGCCATTCCCGCCAGAGCTCCCGCCGCTAGTGGCGGTGGCGCGGCACCACAACAACCAGCGGGCCCGATGGTGATTCCACCGGCCGGGCAGAGCTTGTTCAAACCTGGCTTGCGCTGATTAGAAATTGAACTCGATCCCATCACGACTCATGATCTGTATGCGGGACTCTCCGAGTTCCGCAATTTCCTGTTCAAGCTCCGCACGAAAGTTAGGCTTGATATGAGTCAGGATGATGGGCACACCTGGCGGCATCTTCTTGAGTTCTTCCGCGAGAGTCTGAGGGGTGTGGTGATCGCTGGCGCTCGCGACTTTCTGTAATTTATTCGGAAAACTCACTTCCGTAAAAATCGCCTTGAGTCCTGGAAACTGATGGGCCTTCTGCCAAATCCGAGTCGTCGCCGCAGTGTCTAATGTGAAGAGTATGGCCTTGCCCTCTTTCTCAACGATGTATCCCATGGCATCGCTCGGATGCTGAACTGGGACAGGCATCACACGGTAACCACCGATCTCCACCGTTTCTTCCGGAGTGAGCGCATTGAACTGAATCGTGGGATTTTCCTTGTTCGGCAACATCGAAAAGTCCGGCCAGATCGCATCGTTAAAAAGATGAGTCTTGATCATGCCCATCACCGTCCCATGGGTCCACACTTGAAACGGTTTCTCGCGCATGCCAAAACAGTTATCGCACAGGAATGCGAGGTCTTTGATGTGATCGAGATGCGGATGAGAAATCAAAATATTATCGATGCGACTTTGTTTTTCGATAGAGATCGTCGACGCGACAGAACCTGCATCAATGAGCAATTTATCATCAATTAGAAATGATGTGGCATGTGCACCGATGGTAACGCCACCATGACCACCCAGGATTTTCACTTTCATAGATTCATACCCATTAAGAAAATTCTAATACTCTTTCGTCTGCTTCATCAGCTCGGCATATATTTCCTTGGAGGGGCGCTCCAAGATTTCACCCAGCAGCCGTGACAGCGCCTTTTGCCCAGCGCCCTGCTCGAGCATGGCCAGTGCTTCTCGCCTAACATTCTCAGGTAATCGTGGCCGCGGATCAATCGCCAAGTGCGCCAACCACACAAATTCTCCACGCTCCATGACCTCATCGAAAGCCGCAAAGCCTTCTTTGCCGGTGAAACGCACGACCTTCTGAAAAGTCTTACTCATCTCTTTTACAACGGCATAGTCAGCTTGTGGCCATAATTCCATCGCAAGTTCTAGCGTTTGTCGAATGCGGCCCGGCGCCTCGAAAAACACGTGCGTTCCTTGCCCGAGCGTACTCAAGTAGCCTTTCACTTTACCTTCATCTCGCGACAAAAAACCATGAAACGCAAATGGGAGCGGTGGGAGACCGGCCAGTTCAAGCGCAGCGGTCACAGCACTGATGCCAGAATAACTATCGACTTCAACACCCTTCTCATAGGCGAGTCTTACCAAGGGAAAAGCGGGATCAGAAAGAATCGGACTGCCCGCCTCTGAACAAACATACAGATCTTGCCCAGACCACACGATCTCCAGCAAACGTTCCCACTTCGCTTCGGAACTGTGGTCATGCAACGAAAGCACGTGCTTGCCCTCGGAGCTGATGCCGGCCTTGCCTAAGAACTCACGAAACGTCCGACTATCTTCAACGGCAAAATGCACACCTGTCTCCAAAGCCTGACGTACCCGCGCGGTCAGGTCGGATACCTGGCCAATGGGCATGTTGAGAAGAATAAGGCGCGCCATAGTGACTCTTTTGCAAATTTTGCCCTCTCAGGTGAGGGCGCTGTTCAATGATATTATAGCAGGATGACCCGTCAGGACGACGGCAAAAGGAAAATCAATGAGCATGCAGGCCAAAATGATTCGTGACGCCCAAGGTAATATCGTGATTCACATGCAGGGCGACCTGAATTATGAGCACAGCATCCCTCTTCGCCAAGAGTTGCAGGTCCTCGCGATTAAGCACCCTAACGCGAAGATCACCATCGATCTCGGTGCCATTGATTTTGTCGGCTCGTCAGGCATTTGCCACTTCGTCGAAACTCTCAAGCTGCTTAAAGAAAACAACAAGCGCATCATCTCTCTCGGGAACGTCCGTACCGAGTTCGTGAAGGTCTTCAAACTTTACGGCCTGGATGAAGCAGAGCATCTCGCTGAACAGCTTAACTTCGATAACGACGAGACAGAAAGTCTCAACCGTTTCGGTGCTCGCGGACGGACTTTCGAAAACTAGAACGTGTAACTAAAGACGTTGATTTGGAAGGGGGGCAACGTGCTCCCCTTTTTTGTCTCCAGCGTTTGATAGTTCGCCGCTGTGGTGAATGTCTTGCTCGGACGAGCATCGTAAGATGAATCGAAGAATCCGCCGCCTGTACTATCCTTAGACTCGCCTTCACCGTAATCGCCGTCATACCCACCATCATCTTGATAGGGCGTTGAGTTGTCGTAGCTGCCACGATTTTGGCGTTGGGCATGGGAGACGAGGACGTAGGTTCCGAACAGAAGACCGGCGTAGAGACCAAGCGAGGCACCCTGCGCGACGGCTCGTGAAGAGGTTCCAAAGGCCATACTCGCCAGACCGAGCATGGCACCACCGGCCGCACCGTAACCACTCACGAGCAAAAATGCTTTGGCGCGTGGAGGTATCCCTCCGGCCTGGGCCTGCGCTTGCGCAGTGGTCGGAAGCACCACCAGCGATGCGGTGATCATGAGAGCGACAATCAACATACGGTAGGTCTTCATATTAAAAGGTTAATGGAGATTGCGATTCTTTGCAAACGCCAGAGAGTCCAATGGAGCGTAGAACCACGCTCGCGCCTAAGATTTTTCCGATAAAAGCGCCGGCTTCCCGCAGACGCCGTGATTGGGAATAGGAAACCCAGCTCTCCCCACCTTTGATTTCTAAAACTTCCACGCACCGACTGAGTGGTAAAAACCTGACGAGATCACATTGCCCCATCCCCCGCGAACGCAGAACAATCGGGGCAATTAGCACACCCAATCCACTTTGGTGAAAATCTTTTGAGGCAAGCTGCTCGCGCTTTTTACCGCGGGAGATATTCCCGCACGCCACGGAAAGTTTGGCGGTGGATGGGCGTGGGCCCGTGCGTGATGATGGCCTGACGATGTTTTTCTGTGGGATAGCCGGCGTGTTTGTCGAAGCCGTAGGCGGGATACTGTTGATGGAGCTTTTGCATGATGCTGTCACGTCGGACCTTCGCCATCACGGAAGCCAGACCGATGAGCGCACTGTGCGCATCACCTTTGACGATGGGATGGACTTTCCAAGCGGGATTAGCATCTTTCGGTTTGCGATTGCCATCAATCAACCAAATCACCGGAAGTTTTTTGTCGCTTGAAACAACCTCTTCGGCTGCCAGTTTCATCGCCTGCAAAGAAGCCGCGAGGATATTGATGCGATCGATTTCTCCCGCGTCGATTTGCGTGCAACTCATCTTTAAATTTTTCCAAGAAATTTCAGCAAGGGCCTCACGACGAGCGGCCGTGAGTTTTTTCGAATCGTTCGCGCCGGCCGCGCGCAATTCAGTGATGACCTGCTTCAAGTGCGCCTGAGATTCCACGCGAAGCGCGACGGCACCGGCGACGACCGGCCCAGCTAAGGGACCACGGCCCGCTTCATCGGTAGCGACGAGCCAGCAAGGAAAGGTGGTGAGGAATTTTGATTCGAAGATCATCGCCGCCTACGGCTCCTGCCTCTCGGCGGCATACCGTACGTCCTGTACATAAATGAGAAGGGCCTCTTTCGAGGCCCTTCTTTGGAAAACTAATCGCGAGTGTAGTCAACAGCGATACGAGATGCCTTGCCCACGCGATCGCGGAGGTACAAGTGTTTCGCACGACGTGATTTACCTTTCACCAAGATCTCAACCGATTCAACAACTGGTGAGTGGAACGGGAATACACGTTCTACGCCAACGCCGTCGGAGATCTTACGAACGCGGAAGTGACCCTGGTAGCTTCCCGGGGCTTTCATGGCGATGCATGTGCCTTGGAAGAACTGAGTACGTGTCTTCTCGCCTTCTTTAATACGCACACCCACGTTGATGGTGTCACCTGTGCGGAACTCAGGGAGCTCTTTCGCGCGTGTGACGGTGTGATTCTTCTCAACCAATTTCACTAGATTCGACATACAAACCTCTTCATCAGATCTTCCATTCGTTCAACGTGGGTCACACGATTTACAAAAACCAGAGGGAAGGAAAATTGTTAGGGGGAACAGAGGCTTCTTGCTAAACGATCGACATAAATGGCGACCGCGGAGCGGACAGAAAGATGGTTGTAATCATCTTGGGCGCAACTTGTGATTGGCCCCAAACGGAAATCCGCTTGGTCTGTTGTAGAGGCGAGTAATCCCCAGCCGGTACCAAATAACAGGAGGATGGGCGTTTGGTCAAGGATGGCCTTGCGCGCAAGTGCCGATTCATCCCCGTGACCCTTCAATTGAGCACCCGTGACCACCGTCAGCGGCTTTTTACCTTCCAGTTTCTCGATGGCGCTCTGCGCATCCTCGATGGTGTTCACGAGTTCGGTAGAGGCCAAAGCATCGGATCGATCGGGGTTGTAGAGACTCCCTTTATCACTCTCCCAATGCCCAAGGATTCGATTCACCAGCTCGTGCTGGATCTGTAACGGGGTGATGAGAAAATAGCGGGAGACGCCGAATGTGCGACAGGTACGAGAGATGTCGTGGATGTCCAAGTTGGTCACAGAGGTGGTGACTTCACTGCCCGCTTTGTCGCGAACAGGGCCGTGGACGAGGCCAACATAAAAGGGAACTCTTAAACTCACTTGTGACATAGAAGGCCTACTTTAAAGCTGATACACGAGTTTCGCAGCTCTCGCTAACTTTGATAGATCAGTTGGCCGTAACAATGATTTCTCTATTGCGACGTAGGCTTTGTTATCGTTGGCTTTCAGCCAAACAAAACCATCCTTGGGCCCGCTGTACTTCTTTTTTCGAATCGCAAAATAATGCTCAATCAGGCATATAAGTAGCTCTGATCTCCGATAGGCCCCATTAACATCATCCACTCGACAGCGTTCGAGTTCTTTCATGGCCCATACTTTCAGGACATTGATCTCGTCTGGGGGTAAGGGTTTGTGCGGCTTCCCAGCGAGCTTCTTTACTTTGATCAATAACTTTTTACCAAAGCCATTTTCCTCGAAGAGGACTCTACCACTCTTCCAACTAGCATGCTCTTCGCTGAGTTTCTTTAACTCTTTCTCTGAGTAAACTACGAGGTCCCAATAGACTCCGTTGTGTTTCTTCGCAACTCGAGTTTTCTTACCGTGTTTGCAAATCCCAACGACATCATAATCACTTGTCGCCGTGATATTTCCTTTAGAGCGTGACCCATATAGAATGGCCGTATGGCACTTGAATCTCTTTTTAAGGAAAGCGGATATCTCTTTTATATTCTGATCTGACATCGTCATACCTCAGCGCTTCTCCCAAAGATCCGGCCGATGCGTTTTTGTCATCAGCTCTTTCTGATCTTGCTGCCATTCTTTGATCTTAGCGTGATTCCCATTGGCGAGTACTTCCGGAACACTCTCCCCTTCGAACTCGCGGGGCTTGGTGTACTGCGGACATTCAAGTAGGCCATCTTCAAACGAGTCTTCGTTCGCTGAAGACTTATTTCCAAGAATCCCCGGAACAAATCTTACGCTTGAGTCGAGCATGGTCATCACGGCCAGCTCGCCGCCGGTGAGAACGTAATCACCCAGCGAGAATGTGAGATCAACGTAGTGAGTGAGAAAGCGCTCGTCGATGCCTTCGTAGCGGCCACAGATGAAGACGATGTCTTGATCTGTCAGGGTCTGCTCGCCAAAAGCGCGTGCCACCTGATTGTTCCAAGGCGTTCCGCGAGGGCCAGTGTAAATGACAGTGAGCTCACTCTTGTCCGTGTAGCCGCCAGGAATCATGACGCCTTCGTTGAACGCACTCGCCAAGACATCCGCGCGCATGACCATGCCGGGGCCTCCGCCGTAAGGCGTGTCATCTACCGCCTTGTAGTTGCCCATGCCCCAGTCGCGCACATTCACGATGCGAACATCGAACTTGATTGATTCCGCACGTTCGCCACGGAGCGCTTGGCCCGCGACGCCACAGTCTAAGAGCGGCTTAAAAAATTCGGGAAAAAGAGTCATGATCCAGATGCGACGAGTGATCATTAAAGATCCTCGGGCAAAAGCACCTGAACGGTCCCGGCAGCGAGATCAACCTTGGGGAAGAAGTGCTTCACGTAGGGCAGATCCACTTCCCCACCACTGCTCAAAGCGATGGTGAAAATGAGTTGAGCGGGAGTTTCAAAGTAAGAGCGGATTTTACCAACGGTTTTGCCGGTTTCATCCACAGCAGTCAGACCAATCAGATCTGTGACATAAAACTCGCCGGCCTTCAGTGCCGGAAACTGTGAGCGCTC
>JAIXOY010000021.1 GCA_027486525.1 Pseudomonadota bacterium | reverse complement strand
CCCGCAGTTACGCTTCGATCCCGCGACTCAAGGCTACAAGCTACAAATGAACACCAAGGCCTGTTTCCGTGACGCTGTTTTCTTAGGCCAAGGTAAAATCGGTGGAGACATCAACTTCGACATCGCATTTACCCCGAACGTCTGTGATGGAACGGACTTCTGCTTAGAAAATGGCAAGGCCCAGTGGAATGTCGTGGACGGAACCGCTCGCTATGCTCTGAGAGAGAGCAGCTGGTTTAACGGCATCGTTCGCGACACGATTGATGACAAGTTAAACGAACTTTTGGGTCAGACGATTCGTTTGCCGCTTTTCTCAAATGACGGACCGATGTCGATGATCCCGATGCAGGCAGAAGGAAGAGTAGACAAGGGGCCCGGTTACTTTGGCGCCTGCTTCAAGCTCAAAGATTAGAGGATCTGCGAGGCGAGGGTATTGCCCTCCACGCGATTGCTGATCTTCGCAAACGCGGTGTCACGGCTCGTTGAAACATCATCACAGAATGGTGAAAAACCACAGTCGTCAGTCGTGCCAAGATTCTCCGGACGAATGAAGTGCGTCGCCTCGAGGATGCTGTCTTTGATTTCCTTGGCCGTCTCAATGCGCTTTGAAAGAGGGTCCGTGACACCTACGAAGATCCGGCGCGTTCCTTGAGAGAAAGGTTGCATGATCTTGAGCGCCCTCTTGCGATCCGGCTCACTGGAGAGCTGGACGTAGAAATTCCCCGCATTGATCTGAAAGAGCTCTGGCAGGAACTGAGCGTAGTCAACATCCGCGCTGTGGGTTGAATCGTGGTCGCCGCCGGGGCAGGTGTGAACGCCGATGCGCTGTCTTTCGCTAGAGCTAAAAGCACTCAAGACGAGATTGTTCAACTCGATGAAGGACTTGAGCAGAGTCTTGCTCGGATCAAGCTTCACCGCCAGGCGCCCTTCTGTGAAATCAATCTGAACATGCACCCCTTCATCCAGGCAGTGACGGATGTCTTTGATGCATTCCCGGACGAGGTCATCCATGAAGGCTGCCCGGGAGTAGCCTTTGATTTCCGTGGCCGGGTAGAGAAGGCTCAAGGCCGAGACTGCGACCACTGGTTGCTTCAGCGTCCGACGAGCGATGCGCTTCGCCTTACGAAGATCATCCACCGCGTAGCTACCGAAGTGGAAGGGGCCGCTCGCGAGTGCCGGAAGTTGGCGGGTGTGGCCATCTTTAAACGGGATCACAACACCGGCGGAGGTAAGGTTCCTTAAGCCGGTGAGCGGATAAGTTACGAAGCTCGATTTGCGTTGTTCGCCGTCAGTGATAACGGGCGAGCCCGTTTCCTCGAACCGATGAATCGTGTCGTTCACCGCAGCTTCATAGTACGGCTCAAGCTCGGGCCCAGAAAATTTCTGGATGGCCGCGAGCAATTCTGCAGAACGGGGGATGCTGCCAATCGGTTCGGTCGGAAGAGTTGTTTTCATGGTGCTATTTTAATCAAGAATTTCGTCTCGAAGCAACCTTGTCCTCGCGAGAGACCTCGTCGTGTGTAGTTTTGAGCACACAGCGAGATTTGTGTTCTCTTGACCTCCGCTCAAGCCTAGCCTGAACGATGACAACCGAGGAGGTTTACATGTTTCTCGTAGCTTTTTTTTTCGCGACGGCACTGGCGGCCGTCGACGTTCCCACCCAAGACGGAAGCGAAATTCCTGCGCAAGGAACCGCTGAAGGAGCGCTGACCTCCTGTTCCGATGAGCTAAGCCCAATGGGTCGCTCCATCAGTGGCAGGCCCTGCACTGAATGGAGAAAAAACAAGCCTGTGGCCATCCCTCCCGCGCCCGTAAGGTCCATGCAAAAGCCTGGCGGCTGGATGCCGAGTGATGCGCCGGGAAGTAGTCCGTAGAGTAAACTCTACAGGCGGTATTGTGACTAAATTAGAGTGGGGGTAGATACCTTGCATTAACATTCAAGGAGTCCCCCATGAAATTCATCACCATCGTTTCGTTGCTCTTGAGCGTCTCAGCGGCCCAGGCCTCCTACTTTCACACGAAGTGCAGTTCCCCGACCATGGGCGTGAATTGGGAATCTGGTCACAACTCAAACAGTATGAACATTACGTATTACGGGAACGGCGGAAAACAAACCCTGAACGTAAGCTTGGGTGATGTCACGATCGTAGAAAGTGACATGGTCGTTCTGCGTGACCAGAGAGTGAGTGATTGCGCACTCTCGAGTATCGCAAGCTCTACAACCGTGAAAGCTGGAAAAGTTGTCATCACAGCATCGGAAGAAGCTCCGGATGCTCTTCGGTTGATTCACGGCCAGAAGGTTGAAGCAGACGTCATTTGCGAAACGCATTTCAACAGCATGATGTATTGCCCCGAAACGAACTAATCTTAGTCGATGCTCTAGGCTTAAGTGAGAGCGCCGTTGACACGTGCCCGTCGGCGAACAAGAATATCCTCATTATTTAGAGGAGCTTCTATGTTGGCGTTCGCGATGGTCTTGTTTTTCACTCTCTCGGCTTCAGCACAGCCCATCTTGGAAAACGGGATTCACGAGGCCCCGTGTAAATACCCGATCCCAGAAGAGATTGTGGTGAAGCAAGACTTCGGTCGCTTTTGTAAGTACGAAGCGCTCAACGCAGCCTTACCTCCCGCAACGGCAAACCGTGTCGTTTATTTTGGTGATTCCATCACGGAAGGTTGGCTCAAGGGCATCGTCGGAATCAACAGCGCGGACGTGCTCAATCGCGGGGTCGGCGGCCAGACCACGGCACAGATGTTGGTGCGCTTTCGTGCCGACGTATTGAATCTCAATCCGAAGATTGTCCACCTCATGGCCGGCACCAACGACATCGCCGGGAACACGGGCCCGACATCCATCAACCGCATCAAAGAAGCCATCATGTCCATGGTGGAGCAGGCGCGCGGTCGTGATATTCGCGTGATTCTCGCAAGCATTCCACCGGCAAAATCTTTTGGTTGGAACCCGCGGGTGAATCCGGTTCCGCATATTCGCACCATGAACAAATGGATCGCCGAGTATGCAGCGAAGGAAGGTCTCACGCACGTGGATTACTATTCAGCGCTGGCCGATTGGGATGGCGCTTTCAATCGCAGCCTCACCTTTGATGGAGTTCATCCCAATGCTGAAGGCTACGCCGTCATGGGTAACCTCGCAGCGGATGCGGTGAGACGGGCGAATCAGTAAAAGTATAAGATCTTCACTGCCCCTGTGCGCCCGATGAGGCGGGGCCGACTTTCGGAGTCAGTGACGGAAGGCAGCTTGGCGGCGCTGGTCGCAGCATGTCTTCTGCGGCGGAGTAGGCACCCTGCGAAACTCCTACGGCAGTATTGAGGGCGGCTTGGGTCAGACCGTATGCCACACCGTCGAGGAGATCGACCATCTTCTGTCCACTCAGTGCCTGCCCCGTCAGTTGTTGATGGGTTCGCTGGAGGACGTTGAACACCGGCCCTTCTTTAAGTTTGCCGACGAACATCTCGCGTATCTTGATGCCGGCGCTCGATTTCACGAAGCCTTCGACCCCTGCGATGCTCGCAGCACTGGCGGCAGCTCCCCCGATATTAGGTGTCGCGTTGCGGATGAACTCCTCGAGCTGAGACTTCGTCTCTGCATCGAGCGCACCGAGAAGCGCCGTACTGCGCATGTCATGGGACATCGTCGTGAGCCCCAGCCGGGCCATGTCGTTCGCGTGGTGCATGTTGATCGCTACTCCGCCAAGCTGCACGGCGAGTCCGGCCGCCTGAAGGACTTGTCCCCCCGCGAAGCGGCCAAGCGCATTGACGACGACGCCTTGTACGATCGCAGTGGTCACCCCGCCGACGGTTTGCGCCGGCATGCTGGCGAGCTGCTGCTCGAGGATCTCGGCTAAAGAGCTCGTGGCCTTTGGCGCGAAGCCAAGTGCCGCGCGCTGATTTTCTGGCAGGCCATTGAGCCAGCGGTTCGCCTCTGGACACAGGGTCTCCGCGCAGCCGCGGTACCCTTGAATGAGGTTCACCGCCGCCGGTGCAAACACGCGCAGCTCTTCCTGTGAGAGGCCGTCGTTCCAGATGAGTCGTTCTGCATCGTTCGTATTATCGATGACTTTTTGATAGGCGTTCTTGAGGCTCGTGGCCGTGAGTTCGCCGCGCGAGTTCCCGACGGCGTAGGGTAAGTAAGGATCGTGGTGGATGAGGCTGAAGTAATCTGCGCGGTGGATCTGGCGGCGTTCTTGGAGGGCCCGATTCACGTTTTCTCTCACGCACGCATTTTGCGAGAGTGCTCGTAGAGCTGGTGCGAGGACTGGGGGAACTTCGACCCAGCGGGGGGAGACCCACTCACGACCATCATTGGTTGCGGAGTCAGCGGTGGGCGGTCGGGTGACACCATAGCGGGCCCAGTCCTGGGGACTCACCGATTGCCAGATGGTCTGCCAAGTATCGTCTTGCATGGCCGTTTGATCCCATGGCGGTGGGTCTGGGATTCGTACCGCTTCGGTCATGTCGATGCCGAAGATGCGCTCGAACCCGTGGCGGTAGGCGTGGCCGCTGCCGACTTCATGGGTCCAGGCTCCACCTTGGTGGACACAGTGCTCGCCGCTAAGTTTGCCCTCCGGACAAGCCCAGGTCATTTGCAACCGTCGGGCACCACCTGCGGTGTATGGGCCATCGATGTTCATCGACGTTTTGCTCTGCGAACCCATGAGGTGAAGCCGCATGGATTTGTAGCGTCGGTTCGCATCTTCTAGGATGCTATTTGCCGTCTGACCGCTGGGACAAGCTCCACCTTGAAGACAGCGGAGTTTGGCCTGGATTCCCATGGGATCTGGATTGGACCTGATCTCGTTGAGCACGTGGCGGGAAACTTCGCGATGAAATCGGCGGGTCCCTCCGGGAGCAACCGGGGCGAAGGTTTCGACGCCGCAGTTCACGAGGTTCGGATGAAGCGGCAGGCCGGTGCTCGGACGAGCGGCACCGCCTTGCTCTGTGCAGCCGGGAAACGCAGCCCCGGCCCAAGCTTCAGCTAACGGCATAAGAATCAACATCGCCATCAAAGATGTACGCATAGGAGTCTCCCTGATGCCTTATCGGTTGATTCAGTTATTTTTTTGAGGCTTGTAAACAGCCCAACTTACGTGGTGACAGACCTTCAAAGCAGTGAGGTCAGTGCGCAAAGACCTGCGTGCGGACGTGGGTGAGGGCCGAGTTGCCGAGACTGATCACGCGGAATTCGAGTTCACCGGAGCCGTCGTGGTCGACCGGAAGCGTGAACGTCTGCGGCTGGCGGGCGGTCGTGAAGTCGCGGCGCCGGAGCGTGAGCTGGCCCAATAGTGTTTGCGTTGAATTTCGATAAACATCAACTCTCGCCACGGGAACGTTGTCTGCCGAGTTGTTATCAACTTCTAAGGTAAATTCCACCGAAAGTTTTCCGGCGGGAAGATCGCTCACATAGGGCCCGTAGGTCATAATCTGTTCGCGGCCATTGGCGAGCACCTGCCAACTTGTTTCTCTTGGAAATCCAACACCGGGCAAGTGATGGCTGCCGTTTCCATTGCCGCTCCAGGACCCGAGAGGTTTCGGTGCGAAGCTGGCCTGGATGTCCACGTCGACCAAACCGTTTTTCGTTCCCATGTCTTTCGTCAATGGAACGAAGGGCTTCGAGACGGCGATGTAGTTCGTGCTATCGCGACAGTCCGTGCGAACCCAGGCTTGATTACCCCAATCAGCGGTGCCGGGAAACGGGTCTGCGGAACCACAGCGGCCCTCGATGTGGGCGGGGTCACAACGGCGGGGGTCGTTCGCAAAATCTTCGCGGCAGCGGGATAGAGGAATCCAGGCTTCCCAACGTGTGAACCCGTACTCGCGGGTGAAAAAGAAGCGCTCTAGAGCGTTATTCTTGCGGCCCAGGGTTTTGTGGGCAAAGTGATAACTCACGAGGGTTGAAAGAACTTTACCGCTTTCAAAACGTTGTGGGGTCGGCGCGTTCCAGACGGCGTGCACGTTCGAGCTGCGGCCAACGGCTTCACAGTGGGCCGGGCGCTGGGGCGAGAGGCGTTCGAGGACGATGCTATGAACAAGTGAGCCCGCACCCATGCTGCGAGGAAAGAAGAACCAGCCGCCGCTGCGGGTGCGGGCGGACGCACTGATTTTTTGATCAAAGCAACCGCCGTCCGATGTGCGGATGACGGAGACATGGCCCGCGTTTACGTCGAGGAGGTCGTAGCCATCCCGGGCCTCGTTGAAGTCAAAACTAAAGTCGCTGGTGAAGTTGGCCTGCATGTTCTTCGCAACCATGACCTTGAGCTGCCCATCCGTGCCCATGATCGGATAGCTCGAGAGGGCCTGGTAAGTTCGCTCGCCGTTGCCCGCGTCGCGGTCGGTGACCAAGTATGGGACCTTCTCACCGAGGCGGATGTTGCGGTGACGTGGGCAAAACGCGGGGTCACCCTCGATGACATTGTCCTGGCCATCGACGCAGACGTTCTGAATGACGAAGTCTAGGTGAGGCGGATTGGTGGCGATGAGCTGGTTCAATGCGGAGACGCGGGCCGACTGCGCGAACACCGTGGATGCAACGAGGAATGAGAGAACACAGAGTGATCGCATAATCATACTTTATTTGAAGCAATACACGTGCCGGCCCAGCTAGAAACAGAGCGGGGTTGGGTCGTCAAAGAATGGATAAGACAAATCACAACTGTCGAAGATTTAGACAGTCGGTTCTGGCCCCTTAACGAAAGAGCGACTTCAACCGATAGGGAAAACTAAGTTCAATGAAGGAAGGTCACATCATGAAACTAGCTCTGCTCATAACGTTGATGGCATCGGTGTCTTGCAGTCACCTCTCCCCGATAGACCGAGTTCCGGCGAGCCGTGACCAGAAAGAATTATGCGGCATCAGCGGATCGGTCGAAGAACGCATCGAAGACTGCCACAAGCTTGAGCGTCCCTCGAGTAACTACAATCTTGTGAGCGTTAAAGATCACAAGGAGATCTACCAAGATTCGCGTTCCGGACTCTTCTGGGGGCCGAAGCTTAAGAAAATGAAGTATGATCGCGCGGTTCAGGCCTGTGAGGTGTTCCAGGCGCGGGAAGCTCATCGCATTCCAGGTCTGACCTGGCGACTCCCAACCAGTGACGAATTCAGGACAAGATCTTCCGGAATGGAAGGCTTCAGGGATTTTAAGTATAGTGAATCTCTTTGGGGTTCGGACATTACTCAAGCAGGTTACGGCACACTCGCGGTGACCATGCGGATCATCGAACGTGCTCCGGACAACGGTAACTTCGTTCCCGTTCGACAGTCCCATGCCTTCCGATGCGTCGCTAAGCTCGAGGAGTAGATCATATCCCACCCCTAACAGTGCTTGCTAGGGGTAGGTGAGGTGGTTGAATCGTTAGTTGCTTCGTGCAGATCCTGAAGTGGACTGGGAAGAAATCGAGCGGCCCAGGTCTGACTTCTCGTTGGAACGCTCATCGTTTCCAAGCAGCGCGTCCGGATCATCGACGAGAGACTGGCCGTGGTTGTGGCTAACAGCGAGCGCGTCGAGGTCACCTTTTTCCTTCAAACATTTCTTGTACGCCGCCATGCCCTTCGCTTGTGAACATTGTTCTGCATCGGGATCGTCGATGAGACCCGGACCGTAGTTGTGTGTGACGGCAAGGAGGTCGAGGCACTCTTTGTCCTCGAGGCATTCTTCGTAGGCGATATTCGACTCTGCATCGGGATCGTCGATCAGAGTGCTTCCGTGATTATGGGTGACCGCGAGTCGGTCCGCACCCACTTGCGCGAACACAGTGGAAGAAAGTGTGAGTAGAACTGTGATGAGCAAGTGTTTCATTTAAATCCCCCCGGATGTAATGCCTAAACTTATGCAGGACTTATGCCATAAGATCGCGAGGCAACTAGGCAGAAAGAGAGGGGGCGGGGGTCAGAAAATAGACATATTGTTCAGATTGTAAAAGGAGAGTACAGGTGCAGTGCTAGTACCAAGCGAGGTTGAAAAAACCTAAGTCTCTTCGAAGAAATCCTCGATCAAAATTTCTTCCTCTAACAATTTATCATTTTTGTGCTTGGTCCTCTTCGCCAGTTTTCCTTTCCTGTCGTAGTAACTGCTCTCGCCGTCCAGAGCTCCATGGTCATTATAGCTCGCAGAGCTTTTGAGAGTGCCATCTTCGTAATAGTGAGTGATCGGCCCTGCAGCAACACTCCATGACCAATCATTTTGGCTGCACGTGAAAACACCGGTCATGCGGACCTGGCCGTTATCGTAATACTCGGTACGACGTGAGAAGCTCCTGCCATTTTTTTCGAAGACTTCGGCTTCTACTGTTTTTTTTCTAGGCGACATAGGAAGTAACCTTACACCAATCAAGGAGGTTTAAATGGTGGGGCCAAGAGGACTTGAACCTGTAACCGACCGGTTATGAGCCGGTAGCTCTAACCAATTGAGCTATGGCCCCACGAAAATCCACTCTATCTCAAGAGCCATGACTGCAAAATACCTAAAATGGCTGATCTAGTACAAACTACGAGCGTTTAGCGCTACCCTAGGCAGGTATGAAAGATAAACGACTCGTTCGGCGAGTTCTAAAATTATGTATAGCGTTGGTTTTTGCCCATCACATTGCCTGCACAGCGCTGTATCTTTCGTTGTCAAATAATCCCACCCCCTATCGTCGCTACGTGATCGATTACATCAATCCCGTCTTCCCTCAGTTCTGGGCGCTTTTCGCAGAACCAACCAAGGAATATGAAAAGGTTTTGGTACGTTGTCAGTACGGGGATGCGTGGAGCGATTGGCGTGATCCGTTGGCTCCTCTGCTCCGTCGCTATCAAAACCGGAGGCCGTGGGACTCCGGTAAGGATCTCCTTCTCCATGTCTCCTACATTAACTCGGTCGCCGATGTTCTGAAGAAGGCGGGCTGCGGGGAAAAGCTCGCGACATCAGACTGTCTGCAGAAGATTGCGAACCGTCCGCGGCTTGCCAATGGACTCGAGACATATGCTCAGAAGGCGTGTCCGATGGAACGACGACCGGAGGCGCTCGTGTTTAAGGTGGTGACCGTTGGATCCGTGAACTTCGCGTCCCGATCACCGGTACAGCAGATGGAAGCGAAGCGTGAGATTCTTTTTCCGGAGGTCAGCCTTGGAAAGTAAGTTCTCCCTTGAGCAATGGCCGGAAGATCATCATCCTCTCGTGACTCGCCTGTTTCGCACGGGTCTCTACGCTTGGGTGTCCTTTAGCTTTCTCTACGTTTCTCCGTTGGCGTCGCAGATCTGGGGCCGTGACGTGGTCTTCACTAAAAATTGGCAGCCACTTTTTTCGGGCCTACTGTTCGTCCTGTTTCCCGCCTTGCACGAGATCGCTGCAGTCGTGATTTTCCTGCCCGTCCTCGTGGCCCTCCTCGGACTCTATTGGTGGCGAAGCCGGTTGCTCGCGGTCGCAGGTTGCTACACGGTGGGTTCTTTCTATGATGTCGGGCGCTTCGCTCTCGATGGGGGACATAACCTCTCCTGGTTGCTGCTTCTCTACAACATCTTCTTGGATCCACGCCTCCGGCCGGGCGACCTCTCCAAGTTCGTCTCCATGTGTGGCTTTCTCGCCATCCGAGCGCAGATCGTGTTGATCTATCTCACCGCAGGGTTCAGCAAGTTGCTGGCGCCGGATTGGCAAAGTGGCGAAGCTCTCTACTACGTGTTGGCGCTGGATTTATTTTCGTTCCCCTGGATGCAGGCTTGGGTTGCGACCGCTCCCGCACTCCTCCTGACTGGTCTCGGCTACTTCATCATCGCGTTTCAAATCACATTCCCGTTCCTCGTCTGGAAGAAGAAGCTTCGGCCCTGGGTCCTCCTCGTCGGTCTCTCGGTTTACGCCGGGATCATGTCTGTCATGGGCTTCGTAACGTTTGGCCTCGTGATGATCCTCGCCCATGCGGTTTTCTTAGACGAGGATGAGGCCCGGAAGCTACGAGACAAGGTTGCAAGTAAGATGGTGGGCAAGATAAGAAAATCCGTTTAAGTTCGTGGGTCGTGTTGTCGGAGTGAGTGACCGGCTGTTCACGAGCGTGACTCCATCCCGAGAGGTGATGGCAAATCCGTCGCCAATCGCACTCAAACCGACCGGGTGATTTAGCTGGAGTTGCCCCAGGTATTCTCCACTCTTGCTCTGCCAAAATCTCGCCTCATTGCTTTGAGGACAGACCCCGGCAATGACCCCGCTTTCTGTGTGGATGGCTACGCTGAGTGTCTGTTCTTCGCGACCCGGCTCTCCTTCGCTGGCCGGCAGTTCTCTAAAGTCTGCCTCAGCGTTTGCCATGGCAATCGAGCTTTGGTTATTTCCCTTTATCGTCATCGCACCGGCCACGAGCCCGCTGGCAGTCATGGCGAAGTGTCCGAGTGCGAGGCCGCGAGGGGAGGACGCCCGACGACTGATCACGCCGTTTTCTAGGTTGAGTTGCAAGAGGGAACTTTCGTCAATGTCGTATTGGTTTTTTTTCGTGGAGTGCAAACCATCCATGGCAACAAAAAGTGTCTTACCGTCGTGACTGAGCTGACAATCATGCGCCCCGTATCCCGGAAGCAGCCACTCTCTTAGGGGGGCGAATTTTTTGAGGTCGCGCAAAACGATCTTTCCTCGATAATTGCGAGTCTCCACAGAATAGAAGCCTGTTCCATCTAACGTATAGGCGCCGTGTCCGTAAAACATCCAGCCTGGGGTTGCGATGAACTCCCGGAGCTCGGGTTTCCCCTGTCCCAGGTAGAGCAAGCCCGCCGTTGATTCCGCTTGCGGAAAGAAGAGAAACTGCGAGGTCGACTGAGGACGTCGAACCACGGAGTGCGCAGTGCCAGCGATCGGGAGGAGGTGAAGAACGTTTCCGTTGAGGTCTTGGACGAGGAGATGAGGGCGGGGATTTTTCTTGTTGGTGGCATCGTAGACGCCAGATAGGAGTGTTGGCGCACGAGGAGGCGTTGGCAAAAAAGAGCAGCCGCTGACAGTGGCCGCAGAAGCGGTCGCCATGAGACCGAGCAGCTCACGACGGGTAAGATTCATCTAATGACTTCTGCAGAGCCGCGCCTGGCCATGCTCTTGAGTTCGATCAGACTTATGTGAATGGCGATAGAAATGTAGCGCCCATTGACACCAAAGACGAGACGACGATCTTCAAGACTCTTGAGTGCCTCCATGGCTTCGGTGGTCGCACTGCCTGCATTTGAAAAAATGGTAGCCAGAGTTTGCGGCTCACGACAAAGCTGATGGACTTTCTGCTCGAGGCCACTCAGTTTGTATTCTACCAAGTTCTCGGCGTCGCGATGATCCCGAATGATGCACCCGTGGTCTGTTTCCTCTGCCAGGAGATAGCGCTCGATCCAATGGCTCGGACTGATGGAGTTGTACCACCTCGTGAGCTGCGACCAATCGTGCTGTGCTTCGGGCGTGGGAAAAAGTGACGGCGGACTTACGAGTGGGAAAAAGACATTGAACTCTTTGAGCTCGTCCGGCATCGAGGTCGCGAAATTTTTACTGACGATGAGTTCGCGGCGGTCTTCTTTGGGAATCGTCCGGTAGATCGGAGAGTCGATGCCGAGCACAAAGCCGCCCATGTCAAACTTCGGCATGTGCAGGAGGGCCTCGAGGACTCGCCGCGTGTTCTTGACCTCGTCCACAGTGCTTCGTGGATAGTAAGTTATGAGTTGCCGTGAACCATGCGAGATGAGGCTTTCCGTTAGAGAGCGTTGGTTGTAGATGATGTCGAAGACGTTGGTTCCTTTGTTCACCCGCTTCAGGACATCTTCGTCCAGGCCCTCCACACCGATCTGGCATTCTTGGAGGCCCGATCTCTTTAAGTTTTTCCAGAAATCCACGGAATGCTTGGGACGCATCTCCATCATGGAGGGGATCGACTTGTTGGCGCTGATCAGGTACTGGGCATAGGCGGGCGCCCAACTGTCACAGAGATTATCGACGAAGCGAACTTTTTTGACACGATACTTTTCAATCACCGAGAGAGTTCGCTCGGCGATCACTTCACCGGGCAGTTTGCGATAGCCCGCCCAGAAACGGTTGAGGTTACAGAACTCGCAAGCAAAGGCGCACCCACGGCTTCCCTCTATCGGAACTTCGGACATCATCCGAAGCCTCGCCCAGTCGGGAAGCCCTACGAGTTCCTCGTCGAGACACTTGAAGTATTGCTCAAAGTTGGGCTCCGGTAGCTGGTCCATGGATGAGATCTGTGACTTGAACCAGCTTTCGTTCCAGTCGAGAGTTTCGGGAGCGGAAGACACGTGAAAGATCCCGTCACCTTTGTCTTCAAGGGCTTCGTTGTTTGCGACACGATTCACGAGCTTGAGAAGCTTCTGCTCGCCTTCGCCGATGACGGCGTAAGCGTCGATCTTGAGATGGTTGAGCGTGCTAAGCACGTGCGGATAACTGACCGATGCGCCGCCGATGACGAAGACAAGTTCTTTGCCCGGAAGCCGCTCTCTTAAGTAGTAGTACACATAAAGATTGGCGTAGGTCTGATAGAAATTTGTGGTCAGACCGATGACGATTTTCTGCGCATCTTTCGAGGGGCCCACGATCCGCTCTTCGAGGTCTTTGTCGGTGGCGTCCATCAACGCTTGTAATTTTTCATCGCTGAGCATGCGAAACTCGATGCGATGCTTGAGGGCGTGGCGTTCGATGTCGCGTTTGATATCACTCGGAGCTACCGCTCTAGGAAGGTGCTGAGAAAACCGCATCATCACAAGACAGAAGAAGTTGCCTTCGTGCTTGAAGCGCAAGACGTCGCGCAGATATTCTTCATAGGAAAATGTCCGCGCCGTGATGGACAGGTGGAGATGATGATCAAAGACTTGGTTTTCTGGTGGGAGATGACGATCGAGGAAACTCTTGAGCGCACCAATTTGAATGCTCGGAATGTTCCACGCTGCCCAGGGCATACTGATGAGATGAACATGCATAGTGGTACTACAGCTCGACGATGAGCTGCTCTTTGATTAGTTGCTCGATGAGTTCCTCGGCTTTCTGTCGTATCTCAGCGGCGTGAGCAGCGTCGTAGGAGTTTGCAACGGTGTCGACGATGGTCCCAAATGTTCGCTTGCCGTCGAGGGCCTGGACAATCTCGGAGGCAATGAGTGTTAGCTGGAAGTAACTGTTATCATCCGTGAGTTTGATCATCTTCGCGTTGCCGGTCTTGCGATCGACGGTCACGAAACTTTCCTCGTGTAACTTGTAGACTGCTTTTTCGTTCATGCCTCAGCCCCTGGTAGATTCAATGATCATACTATCATCTAAGAATGTTAAGGTCTCAGTTTTAGAAGGTGCCTCTTCATCTAGCAGATGCCAACTGACCTTGCGCGTATCGAGGAAGTGCCAGCTCTTGTTCAAAAGTATCAGGCGCGTCGTTTGTGCCAAATTCCATTGCGCGTGGTCAATCTGGAAGCTAAAGCTTTCCACAAGTTTCCGGGCCAGGTGCGGGTTCATCTTAAACGTCTTCGCCGGTGTCTGGAAAACCGTGAGACAGAAACCCAGGAGGCTCAAGGCCAGGTTGGCGTAGTGGAAAAGGCGCAACTCGGGTGCCGTGAAATCGAGCGCCATCTGCTGGAATCCCACTTTGTAATTATCGTAGGCCGTTGTCCGATTAAGTCCGAGGGCCTGACCAAATCTTCTATGGACGCAACCCAGCTTGAAGGAGCGCAGCAGATAGCTCATGACGCCGTTGGTGTTATACACCCAGGCCCTGGCTTCACTCGAAGCAAAGATGGCACCACCGTGGAAGAACACTCTCATGGAGAGATCCGAGTCCTCTAGGCGAGACATCTCTTCATTAAAACCCCCGAGAGCTCTAAAGACGTTTTTTCGATATATGCAGGCCGCGGTATTAACCGTGGGTGCGATGCCATGAAGTGGATGGACCAGAGAAATGTTGGTGCCACGATATCGACTCTTGTTCAGCGCCACACGATAATCGTTGAAGAAGTTTTTTTCACCGGCGGGAATGACCCGGCCCAGAGCGATCGCAAAATGTTCTCGCTTCAGGCGGGGCATCAATGTATCCAGCCAGTGTGGATCAAGCACGACATCGCTATCAATGAAGGCGAGGAAGTCGCCCGCTGCCTGCTGGGCCCCGAAGTTTCGTGCGGTCCCGGCGCCACGCTTGGCACAGTGAAGAGCCTTCACGGTCTCTCTCGCGGCCCTCTCCACTGTTCGATCACTCGATCCGTTATCGACGACGATGACTTCGTAGCTTAGTTCTGTCGCTTGCTGAAAGATGGAATCGAGGAGGGCGGAGATTGTTTTCTCCGAGTTAAGGCAGGGGATGATGAAGCTCACGTCGCAGCTCACAGGGGCATCCTTGGGTGCGTCAGCACTTGATCCGCACACATCACGACCACTGAATCTTTCTTGTAGACCACGCGGATGTCTTCGGTCACCGACTGCGAAATCCGTCCTGGCCAAAAATCAACGGAGGCTGCGATGTGGAGCATGATCTGCGAGTCTAGGATATGGGTATGTTCGAATGTCGTTCGGGTCTTAAACAGCGATTCGTCGGGCCCCTTGGAGTGCCTGGCATAGACCGTCTCGTTTCGCCAGTAATAGACATCGCTGTCGCCGTAGATCTGAAAGAAGTACGGGATGTCTCCTCGCTCCATCTGCAGGATCTCTTCGTCGCAGAAATCCGTGTAATCCTTCGTGGTCAGTGCTTTGAAGTAAGCGTAGGTGAAGTTGTAGAGCTTACGGAAAACGAGCGGTTGGTTGTTGAGCGTTTTCACAAATTGCTCCGTGAGCAACTCTTGGTGCTCTAGCAGCAGGCGCCGCATGGCCTGATGTCCCCAGATGATATCTGTGGGCATCGATGGGAGATGCTCATCGGCAGCAAGCTTCAGGGCCGAGAGGCCGTAGTGGAAACAGTACTTCGATTTACACGGACAATTTGAATCGTGGCGAAAGAGTCCCAGGGCGATGGCATGCGGAATATCGCTGAGCACAGTCTCGCAATCAACAGACACGAAAGTAAAAGCTCCATCGTGCAATCCCAGCATGATGTTGTGGCGGTGCGAGTCGTTAAGACCGATAAAGGCACTGAGCGCAATGTAGGCGCCGATTTGGTGATAATCCGAGGACCGAAAGGCCCGTCCCATAGGGGCAAGTATGAGCTGCTGCATTTCTCGTGGAGCAAGGCTCACTGTGGTGTCCCGCGGGGCATAGAATTCAAGGGCAGGCAGGAGGATGCCCCGGGGACATATTTGAGCGAAGAGTCGATTTATATGTTGTCGAAAGGATGAGTCACTGCCAAAAAAAATGTACTCGGCCATCAGGCTGCGGTGCTTGGTGATGCGGCCCTGCGTGCTTAAAAAAGTCCTCCGGCCAAAATTATGTAGGTCTGAATCAAGCTCAAGCATATGAATTTTCGTGTGTTAGTCAGTGACCAAGCCATCTGCATGGCTAAGTCATCAAATTCCGGGAAAAAACCCTCGTTTTTAGTATACAATAAGATATGGCTGAAAATAATGAAGGCAAAAAAGAATTTCAAGGTTTTGGTGAATTGCAGAAGCTGAGCCTGCTCACTGATAACTTCAGCGAAGAAATCATCGTCTACGGGATCTGCGCGTATGGCGTATCTACTTCTTGTCTCTCGTAATATCTGAATTTGATAACCCAAAGACTCATCGCCCACTACTCTCTACCCCGTAGCGGCAGCACCTATATCGAGGTCGCGCTGCGTGCCTACTTTGCCCAGTATGGCGGCTATCAAGCCCTTTCAGAATACTTTAATGCGGCTTTGCCAGTGGCCTTCATCGACGGCGAGCTGGTCGTTGATATCAATCGCTGGATGCCTGCAGAGTACCTGTCGTCACTCGAGCTCGAAGAGCTGAAAGCAATCAAGAGCCAGAGGATCGAGTGGCTTCATCAGAGCCACGGCAAGTACTACTTCAAGGCGCTCGGGCACCAGCTGAGCAACGAAGGTTTTTACAAGGCCTTCAAGGACTGCGAAGTGATCTTGTCCTACCGCCAAGATGAGTGGTCACAACTTTTGAGTTTTATTCTTTCTCATCAAACGGGTCAGTATTACGAAGACGGTGGCATTGACTGGAAGGGAAGAAGTTTCAAAGCCGAGAAGAAGACTTTTGTGCGATTTATTATCGAGCGCCGCATGTATCACCGAATTAAAACCCTCTACTCACCACAAATTGAGATCTGCTTTGAGCGCGTCCTGGCCGAAGGCGGGCGCTATATGGCCGAGCTCGGTTTTGATAAACCGTTCGACTGGGAGCAGGTGGCACGGCCTCCTAAGCAGAGTCGAGAAAGTAACGAGTTACTCATCACAAACGTGGAGGAGGTTCGCCAGTGGTTTCAGGAAGCCGGTCTTGAGATCAGGCGCACTTAGAGCTAGACTCAGACGATGTTAAAATCCTTTATGAAATACTCTGCGAACGGAAACCATTTCATCTTACTCGATCACTTGCAAGATGGTGCTGCGCCGTCAGCGCAGGAAGTGAAAACCCTCTGTGCCCCAGCGTTCGGTGTCGGGGCGGACGGAGTGGCCGAACTCACCGGGAGTCCTGATTTTGATTTTCGTTTCCGTCTGTGGAATGCCGACGGGGGCGAAGCAGAGATGTGCGGAAATGCCGCTCGTGCTGCGGCTTGGCACTACATGCAGAAAAAAGATGTCCGCACAGAAGTAAAATTTAAAACGATGAACGGCATCTACCATGCGAATCTTGAAGATGGCCGTTTGTGGATTCAGATGTCTGAGCAGCGGCAGGATTTAACTCTGCCACCGGATATCTTTAGTTCTTATTCTCGCTGGTACTACGTCAACACAGGTGTGCCGCACCTTGTTCTGGAAGTTCCCGATGTCGACAAGATTGATTTGATGAACGAGGCTCCGCGCCTTCGCCATCACCGAATGTTTCCTCATGGTACCAACGTAGATTTTATTTCTGTCGATGATCCGGCCCAGCCCACTGTTCGACTGCGTGTGTTCGAGCGTGGCGTCGAAGGGGAAACGTGGTCATGTGGAACCGGCGTCGCCGCTGTGGCCTGGGCCT
>JAIXOY010000013.1 GCA_027486525.1 Pseudomonadota bacterium | reverse complement strand
TCCCCCGTATCTTTTCACCCCGCGTTTTCAGCAGTACCTCTCGCGACGAACCAAGGAGCTGGCGCAGGTCACGCGGCAGCTGCAAGCAGAGCTCGCCGACGGCGTCGTCCCCGAGGGACTTCGCCTCTACTTTCCCCCGCACGGGCAGTACTTCTTTCTCTATTTTTCACGGCAGCACTTTCCGGATGAACCGAAGCTCCAGCAGCTCACGCAGAAGCTGCTTTTTTTCAAAGAGGTCCCGGCCACGGTCATGGCGAGTTTCGGCTTCGACCACTGTGTACTGAGTCCAATCCAGAACGACGAATCCGAGCGCTACAGCATCCTGCGAGTGGCACCGGGGAGAGGTCCGCAGCGAGTGGAGCGAGTCGGCGAAGCGGTCCGGTTGCTATTTCAGAGGCTCGCGGAACCAGCCTAGCAGCTCCGCGGGATTGCGGAAGAGCGCCAACTTGTCCGCGGGGTTTTGCACCACAGGGAGCAGGAGCTGCGACTCATCGAAGGGCTTTTCGAGGCCCAGCGACTTGAGAAACGCTGCCGGCCCCTGCGCCACAAAATCTTCGTAGTAGATCACGCGCGCCGACTCGAAGAAGAGCTTTTGCTGCCGTTCGAAGTTGAAGAAAGCGTCGGCGTGAACCTGCTCACCGACGAGAGATCCCGCAGCAATCCTCAGTCCTTCTTTTTTGTACCACTGTCGCGATGTGACGCTCACCATGAAGCTCAAGTAATGCTGCATTCGGTCGCGGCGGACAAGTTTGAGCACTTCGAAATGCTCACTCACCCACGCGGCTTTTTGCACGTCGATCTCGAGGGGAGTGAACTTAAAAAAAAGCTCCGCGTGGTGCTGAAAGAGCAGCTCCCACCGGCGCTTAAATTCCCACATTTCCAGCTCCGGAAAGAGCTTGATTTTTATCATGTTCTTCGAGGTCGGTGTGATCTCTTCGTCTCTGAACTTGAGGCGTCCGTCGACCGTCTGCGGATAGCCAAAGAACGGGTTCAGGAATTCTGCCGCGTAGTACTTTCCCTCGTGCTGCCTCAAATACTCGCCAATCAACTGGGCGATCGGCGTGCTGCCAGACCGAGGGGTGAAGAAGAGCACCAGTGGTTTTGCGGTCATAGAGTCGGACTTTCCTTGCCTGTGCGCCGGGAGATTAAACTAATTGCAACAACTATAGATCAGCGTTATCGTCTTTAGAATGGAAGACAAAAAAGACCCGAAGAAAAACAAAGAGACACCACTCCCTCTAGAGGAGGCGGAGATCGTCTTTCCCCACAACTTCGGTTCCATCGAACGCATCAACAGCAATAGTGAAATGCCGGTGAACGCCAGTATGGGCACACCCTTCTGTCCGTTCTACTTCGTAACCTAACCGGGCGTGCTCCATGAAAAGTGTCCATCTCGCTAAGGATGTTCTGATCCAGAAGCACCATGAGAAGTTAGTGCTCTATTCCATGAGCACCGACGAACTCTTCACCCTCAAGGGTGACGTCGCCCTCATGATCCAGTTCATCCAGCTCGACTCCAGCAAGAACACGCCCGTCGCCCTTCCGAAGATCAAGTCTCACCTCCTCGCCGAGTCGGAAACGTTCCGGAAGAACCCTGAGCAAGACGAAAGCATCGACCGGGCCCTCGAGTTCTTCTTGAGCAAAGGCTTCGTGCTCGATGCAACCTGAGTTCAGCTTCGTCATCCCCGTTCTCAACGGCGCCGCCACGATCGAAGCAACGCTCACGTCCATCCTGCAGCAAAGTCACCGCGACTTCGAGGTCATCGTCGTCGACAACAATTCTACCGACGCGACTGCCGAGATCTGCCGCCGCTTTCCCACGCTAACCTACCTCTTCGAGGCGAAGCCGGGGCCCTCCGCGGCCAGGAACGCCGGCGCTCGCCACGCCCAGGGCCGCTACGTCGCCTTCGTCGACTGCGACGTCGTCCTGGACGAAGACTGGTTGGCCGCCGTGTGGAGCAACCTGCAGGAGACGCCCGTCGACATGCTCGCCACCCAGGTGATCCCGCTGCAAGAGCAGACCGCGAACATCGTCGACGAGTTTCGTTTGTCGTTCGGCGACTTCAAGTCCCACGGCACGTTCCTCAGCCTGCGCAAGCACCTGGCGCACGCCCCGGTGATCAACACCTCCGCCTGCGTCTGCAACCGCGCGAGCCTCCTGCGCGTAGGCCTGTTCGACGAAAGGCTCCAGCACAACGAAGACTTCGAACTCTCCCTGCGCATGTTCTACAGCGGGTATCTCCTCGCGGGCACGCAGGCGGCGCGGAGCCATGTGCGCTTCTTCGCAGCACCGCGGACCCTGCGCTACCTGCGCCGGCTCTACCTCAAGCGCTCCCACACGATTTTCCCGCGCCCACCTTTCTCGCAGGTCTTCCTCCAGCAACTCTCCCGGGAGCTCGACCGCAGGCGCCTCGCCCTCGCGGGCTTCACCTTCTTCACGGAACTCATTTCCGCCGTGGCCTTCCTCTTGTCGCTCAACAGCGAGGAGCGGCGCCGGGAACGGGACGAGATCAAGGGCCGCTGGCGCAGCGTGAAATCGCAGAAGCACTTCAACTTCATGTTCTTCCACGAAGACCGGGCCTACAAACTCGCGAACCACCTCTTCCTCTTGCTCATCGATCAAATTTTCTACGTGGTCGCCGAGAGCAGCACGGCCGGCGTTCCCGTGTCTGTGTCGGGTGGCGAGGTCCTGAAAAAAATGCTCCGCAAGACGCAGCTCACGGCCCACGAGTCCGGGGAACTTGTGTCCAGCGGACTCTTCACCCCCTTCAGCGTACGACCATGAAGAAGCTCTTTCTCAACAAGCCGATCCTGCTCGAGTTCATCGCGAATGCGCCGGCCGTGCCGGTTGACGGAGCGAAGGTCATCCAGACGAAACGGCTCACGCTCCCGCACATCCAGAAGCTCTACGACGAGAAGATCTGCGGCATCCACATCCCGCAGTTCTGCGACCCGAGGCTCGCGAAGCTCGTGGCGAAGAAAATCATCGACGAGATTCCCCTCAACCGCAGGAACATCAAGGGCCTCACGCGCAAGGGCCATCACCTCGACGTGAACTACCCCATCGGCTTTCCTAAGATTCTCGGGATGACGTCGAAGACGAGCGAAGCGCGCTACTTCAAAGAAGCCCAGCTCACGAACCAGCGGATCCGCGACCTCTTCGAAGGCCAGCTCTCGCCGCTCGATCGCCTGCGCCTCGAGCTCGACGAGCTGTGGCCCACGGGCTGTCGGGTCACTAAAACGGACGGCAAGACCAACCTCGCCGGCGCCATCCGGCGCATGACACCCGACACGCTCATCGAGGGACTGCCGGAAGGCTACTGCCACATCGACGACCCAAATCGGTTTGATAAGCGGCGCTACTTCAGCGCCTGCATCTACCTCGCCGTTCCGAAATCAGGCGGGGCACTGAACATCTGGAACGTGGCCTACGGGGCGCAGAGTTCGGCGAACCCCATCATCAAGCTCTGCAACCAGAAAGACCCCGAAATTCAGCGCGCCATCCAGCAGCGACTTCCCCCGCCGATCTCCGTCCAACCCGCACCGGGAGACCTCATCATCTTCGACGTCGGAAGGCCCCACGCCGTCACCGGGTTCAGCGCCGGCAACCGCATCTGTCTCCAGACGTTCATCCGCCGTGACATCATCGATCAGTCGATGTCGCTGAACTCTTGAGCGCGAAGTCCGGATTGCGCTGCTGAAAAAGAATCTGTGCCTTCGCCCAGGCCTCGTAGAACTCGTGGTCGTCGATAGCGGCGAGGCCCGCGAAGCTGCGATAGAAGCCTTCGATCTGGGTGTACCGTTCATCGATGTTTTTGGTCACCAGGCCCGTCGCAAAGTCCCGCAGCTGCTGTTCGCCGTCTGACGTACTGAGGAGCTGGACGAACTTCCAGCTGGGATAGAAGGCGTAGTACCAGTCATCTTCGCGGATGCGCTCCGAGAACCGGAGCGACACGGAAACGGCGCGCTCTTCGTAGCTCACTTGGTGCCACCAAAACGCGGGGATGACGACGCCTTCGCCGGGCCCCATGGCAATTTCGACGTCGGGCCTTCCATCTTTCTTCAGCGAGAAGTTGGAGAAGGCGCCCAGCTCGACCGAACGGCCGGGGGCGTACAACCGCACGACCTTGCTGCCGCAGACATTGACGAGGTAGTTCACGCTGCGGTTCCAGTCGAAGTGCAGGTCACCGGTGTGGCCGCGGTCACCGAGGAAACAACGAACATCCGTGGGCCGAGGACTCAGGTTCGCGAACGGAGACTGGGCCAGGCCCACGATTCGTCCTTTCGGAACGCCCGCTTGCGGGGCGTGAAGGTAGTCGCCGAGCGTCTGCGTCGCAACGGCGCGATCCGTGTCCTGGAACGTCGAAAGGTAGAGCTCGAGGCCGTCCCCATTCTCCGCGTGTGTTCGCATGCGACCGAGCAGGTAGTCCGAGTAGTCGAGGCCCAGCTTAAACTCGAGCTTGGTTAAAAACGGGAGGAGCGTCAGCGGCGCACCACCACAGATTCCGCTCGCCTCGGATGGCCCAATGATTCGCGGCTGACTTAAAAAATCCTGGTGCATTGTTTAAGAATTAACATACACCGCAAATCTCAGGTACTCTTTTCCCATGAACTCGATCGGCGACGGCCTCTTTTCTTGCGCTGACAGTGCGTTTCGGACACTGCAGACTCAGTTTCAAAGCGACAAGCTCGTCGTCCTGCCGCAGTTTTTCCCGGCGCCGTTGCTGGCAAGCATTGAGCGGCAACTCGAGTCGACGTCCTTCGTTCATTCCCGCTACCACGTCGAGCATCCCGGCAGCACCGGGCTCGTCGACGAGATGATCACTGACGCGAGCTGGGTTCACCGGATCATGCTCCTTCTCAACGAACCTAAGCTCATCGAGCGCCTGGGTGAACTCACGCAGGAGAGGGAGCTTAAGCGGTTCAGTGGCCGTCTCTATAAATTGGAGCAAAACTCCGGTCAGCACCTCGACTGGCACTCGGACTTCAACTTCGGGAAACGGATTGCTCTGAGTATAAACTTGTCCCCTCTGCCTTTCGACGGGGGACAGCTGCAGCTTCGCAACAGAACGACGGGACGACTCATCGAGCACCAGAATCAAACGATGGGTGATGCCGTTATATTCCAGATCGCAGAAAACCTAGAGCATAGGGTTTTGCCGGTGACCGGGGATGTCGCGAAACAAACCCTGACTGGTTGGTTTTTTTGCTAGCTCAAACCGCCCAAAAGCTCTCCTGCGCCAACACGTTTTGTTGAATTTTTTTTATCTGAAAAAATCAAAAAAATCCGCTCATCCCTAGGAGAAAATCACCGAAACGCCCTCACCTGTCTTTGGAGGTTTTGTGATGATTCTCTACACCCTAACGAACGCTTCCTTCACCCTTGATGTATTTGAGGACAAAGTGGTGTTTCATCCGAAACTGTTGAAGGGCCTGCTCTCCAAGCAATGGGACCGCAGCCTGACGATCACCTACTCCCAGCTACAGCGCGTGGAATTGCACAAGAAGCTCTGGCCGCAAGGCCATCAGCTGTGCTTTCACACCGCCGATCGCGCGATCGTGTTCAGCTTCCGCGACATCTATCCGTTCTATGAGCGCCTCCTCATCTATCTCGAGCGCCAAGTGATCCGTTACTACAATCACCCCGAGGGGCTTCCTCCCTCCGTTAAGACAGTGCCAGATCTCCTGGAGGAGCGTAAGCGTTCTCGCTCGCGCTCCTCCGGCCTGGCCGCTTAGACGCCCGCAAAAGGCCATTTCCAGATGATGGCCGACCAGGATAAGCTTTCTCTCTGAATCCATTCAAAGGATAGAGACATGCGTATGCCTGCTGCTTTGCTGCTATTACTCTTGGTTTCCGCCTGCGGAAAATCGAGCGACAACAACTCGCCGACGGTGGCCCGTCCTCCGGTGGTCACTCCGCCGACCGTGCGACCCGAAGAGTTGTCCCAGATCGCCGAACTCAAGCCGACGATGTACTACGTCCCACAGGAAGACGCGATCAAGTGCGAAGGCCGCTACCGCAGTGTCGAGTATAGCGGAGCGGAGCAGTCAAAGGTCCTCGATCCGGAGGGCCGCGTGCTCGCCACGGTCTGCACGCGCTTCCTCAAAACTCTCGATATGGAAGGCACCGGCATCTTGAGAGACCGCGGCGCCGGTAAAGTCACGGTGAACTTCGCGGCTCGTGTCGACGGCCAGATCCGCTACCGTGCTGTCAAACGCTGCATCTACGGTGAAGGCATTCGGCCCGACCTGTGCTTGCTGCCGTACCACACCATCGCTTCCGATAATAAGGTCCACAAGATCAACGAGATCATCTACATCCCCCGCGCTGAAGGCCTCGAGCTGCCGGATGGCACACTCCACGAAGGCTACTTCATCGTGCGTGACACCGGCGGAGCGTTTGATGGCATCGGCGCTCAACGCATCGACCTCTTCACCGGTCTTGAGTCGGACCTCAACAACGTGTTTTCGAGAGCAGGCTTTAACCACAACACTCCGATGGAAGCGTTTAAAGTCAACGGCGAATCAGCTGAGATCATCCGGAAGAGACTGCAGGAGCGTTTCGGCGAGATTTATTGAAAGTATTTTTCTTTCCTCTCGCCCTCCTCAGCTGGTCAGTTCAAGCCGACGTCGCCGTGGTCACGTACAACATGGCCCAGCTCGAGCGCTTCTGGATCGACTTCGTTCCTTGCACGGCTGAGCGGATCGGGCCACAGGTCGACGCGCTTCTTACGAACGAGGACGCTCCCATCCATCAAGAGAAAAATTTTGTTCTCCTGCTCCAAGAAGTCTTCAAACCAGAGGCCTACGACCGCCTCAAAGCTGAAGCCGAACAACGGGGCTTCAAAATTCTTCCTGCCACAAGCGCTGAGACCAAGGAAAACGGCCTGGTCACGATCACGAACCTGCCCGTCTGGGAGACGCGCTTCGTTCCTTTCACGAAAGATAACTTTGCCCAGAAAGGCATGCTCTATAATCTGCTCGGAACTGGTAGCGGTCATAAGATCGCTGTGCTGAACGTTCACACCGTTTTCAGCAATACGTCAGTGCTGAACCAAATTCACATCTCTCAGTTTCAAGAAGTCGGAAAATTCATCAGCGCCCACCGGCAGAAATCCGTTCCTCTCATCCTCGCTGGGGATTTCAACGCCGGCCCAGACATGAAGTACAAAGAAGAATTCTATCCGATGGCACAGACCATCTGGCATCGCGGCTTGGTGCCCGTCATTGAAGAACAGCAGCTGAAGTGGGTCGATTACGCCGGCTTCACCTGGGACAATGCCAATCCGTTGATTCTTTACCCCGCGCCCATCATCAAGCTGATGAATCTCTGGGAGCAGGGCTCACCCCAATGGGAACTGAGTAACTCCAAGATGGACCACGTCTTCGTCAGCGATGATCTGGTCGTGAAGAATTCTCAGCTCGTGCTCAACGCACCGATTGATCTGCAGTGCCCGGGTCATGTCACTGCGAACGGCAAAGGCGCCCTCAGTGATCACTACGGTGTGATGGTGAAAGTTAAGTTCAACGACTAGCGCAAGCTCAGTAAAGTTTTAAAAAAACAAATCATCAATTCGAATAAAGCAAATACCCCTCTCTCGCCAGTGACATCACGACACCAGTAGCTCCGCCGAGAGAGTGAAAAAATAAAAATTACATTCTTTCTTTTTAAAAACTCAAATTGAATTTGACGACTGAATCGGCAATGCATGATTGTCGGCAGAACACGAATCTTTCACATGCTCCAGGAGTTTTCAGTGAAATCTATTTTTACGTTCGCTTTTCTGATGCTACTAACTGCGACGACGTCCCAGGCTGCGGACCCAGTCGCGGCACCCTCTCCGTGGGGGATGAACTACTTCTCCTTCTGGGAAGGTAACGATCTGAACGATGGAAAGACGGCCAAGAACGAACTCGGAGGTCGCCTCGATGACGGTCTCCAGCTCTTCAACCTCATCTCTACGACCTACAAGATCACGGACAAGTACTCCCTCGATCTGCAGACTCGCCTCGAGCACATCCCGATCACTTTCAATGGCGACACGAAACGCGGCAACCCGACTCGTCCCGCTTGGCGCTTCCAGGGCCTGCGGATCGGGATTTCGGGGAAACTCGCAGCGGGAGAAAAGTGGAGCCTCCGCGGAGCGTTCAACACTGACATTCCTGAACTCAACGGACGGGATGCCCGCTTTCGCAAGACGATCTTCAACCCGGGTCTCTTCACGGGCCTCAATTACCAATTTAATGACCGCTGGTCGCTCTACGCCATTCTGTCCCCCCGCGTGTTCTTCTACACCGACGACGAAGCCGTTGAACCCGAGTGGACCGCCGCAGGCCGCGATCCCGGAGAAAAGCCCCGCATGATTCTCGCGGCATCCCCGTCAATTAACTATGCCATCAACGACACCACCGGTATCCGAGGCGGGTTTGATCTTTCTTTCCGTCAATTCGTTGAGAGTGACCCCATGTACCTGAAGCGCTGGCCAACGTCGGCCTCAGTGGGCCCCACCTTCATTCTGTCGAAGCACATGACGATCTATCCGTACGTGCAGACCTGGCCCTTCGATGGCAAGAAGATGACGTTTGAAACGACGTCCTACGGGGCCTGGATCAATGGTGTGATTTTCTAAACGACAAAGAGAAGAGGTCCCCCGACGGGGACCTCTCGCGATTGGCTACTGATGATCGAACGTCCCGATAAATCCGCGGTGAACGGCTTCGTCGTGCTCCTGGGCAGAAGCAATGTTTCTCTTAGACACGTTCGTCGAGCACGCGGCAAGAAACGATAGTGTCAGAATAACGAGTATAGATTTTTTCACGGCTACCCCCTTTTGTTGAGATGTCACTGAATAGTCTATCATTCAGCATCTACACAACCTATCGGTGAGGATAGCGTACAGCCTTAATCCATTGTTTTTATGAAAGTATCTGAATAGCTAAGGTATTACTCTGCTTTGAATTCCGCATTGAGCCCCTCTAGTAGAGGGTCCTTGAGTAGCTTTTTTGGAATCCCCAGCCAGTACTTCTGCACGAGACTTGTGCGCCCGACGAGCTGCAGTCTCCCCACTCGCACCCAGGATTTCACTGTGGTTTCTCCGAGCGCAATCATTCCCATTCCTTGCGCCCCGAGCTCTTTCACCAGCGCGGTGTCAGGGACCTCGCACACAATCTTGGGCGTAATCGTGTTTTGCGCGAAGTAGCCATCGAGCTGGGTTCGCAACGGATGACCTAAGGTCGGAAGCACAAAGTCGGCGCCGTTGAGGCACTGGGGGAACTTCTCTTTATCAGCAGTCCTGCTATTCTTCTTCCAGAAGGAGAGGCGTTCGTGGCCGATGGGGAGATGGACCATAGGGTTCTGGCTGTTTAACTCGTGATCAGTCACCATCAGATCAATGCTGCCATCGTTTATCTTTTGCAATAGATCATCAGCAGTACCTTCTGTGACCACGATCTTTGCTTTTGAAATTTTTCTTATCCGGAGCATGGTCGAAGCGAGGATCGACTTCGGCACGCCCTCCAGCGCTCCCAGCGCGATTTGTCGTTGCTCTGCGAGCTCGCCCCGCTCGACGACACGCAACAGCTCGTCTCCGCGGGAGAAGATGTCACGGGCGTACTTTAAAACGACGTGGCCCCTCTCCGTGAGGACCAGCTTGCGATTCCTACGCTCAAAAAGTTGACCAAGCTGCTCCTCGAGGGTTGCGAGCTGAACGCTCAGGGTCGGCTGTCCCAACCGAAGGAGCTGGGAGGCCTGACTGATCGATCCGGTTTCGGCGATCTTCAGGAAGTAGTACAAATGGTGGTAGTTGAGCCAACTCATTCCTACATCCCGCGGGGTGAGCGGTTATCCCAGCGATCAGATAAATTATAGGTCTCACTCTTTTCGGTCTTGGATC
The DNA here is from genome assembly GCA_027486525.1 of Pseudomonadota bacterium. Taxonomy (GTDB): domain Bacteria; phylum Bdellovibrionota; class Bacteriovoracia; order Bacteriovoracales; family Bacteriovoracaceae; genus UBA6144. Next base: position 10,034 of record JAIXOY010000013.1, on the reverse strand, counting down.
CAGTCCTCGCCGTAGAGCAAGATGCCAATACAAAGGCACAGGCCAAAAGTAGCAGCGTTGTAAGTTTCATTGAATCCCCTTTCTCTCAACCTAGTCTGGTTGGGGAAAAGAGTGAAATCGATTTAAGTGAACGAAGTCGTTGGAATTATCAATTCTTCGTTTTTGTCAAAGTATGAGATCAATTTGAGCGGATAGATCATCTCAACAAAGTGAGCTCAGATGAAATTAACGATGCTTGTGGTGCTGGCGACTCTAACATTATCAGCAACGGCTCAGGAAACAGCGAGTCTTCAGGACAAGGTAGACAATAGCTGGTCGGCCACCGTTGTGAAGAAGTTACGCATCAACTACTTCTCCGAGCTCCTCGGCCCCGGCTTCGACAGCCAAGACGGAAACATTCCCGACGTAGATGCCAAAGGCAATGCGGTCGATAACCCGGAGCCAACGCAGCTCTGGAACCAGATCTCCTTCGGTTGGCACGTGACTGACAACTGGCGCCTGATTTTTAACCCGCGCTTCACGACCCAGCTCGGGAACCGCGACGATCTACCGAGTGACAACGGCGTTCTTCGGACAGAAGACTTCCTCACCGGATTCCAAGGCACACTGTGGTCGAATGGCCCCTGGTCCGTTTGGATCCGACCGGGTTTTCGTCTCCCAACCTCACGGGCCTCGCGAGATGCGAACTGGGGCGGACAAGCCGAATGGCTCCACATCATCGATCGCGCTCCTGGCACCGACACAAAATGGGGCGTGGGAATGTGGACCATGGCACGCGCCTATTTGCCGACTGGCGAGACGACGAATGAAAGATGGCGTCTCTACAATGCGCCCTATGTGACCTACACGATCAATGATAAGTGGCGTGCCGAAGTGTTCTACGAAAATGAAATCCAGCACAACCAGCCGCGCGGAAAGCGGGCCTACAACTACGCTCGTAACACGCTCCAGTCGGGCATGACGGGCGTGACCTACACGATCAGCCCATCGCTTTCGGTCTTCCCCTTCATTCGCTACTACACCGTAAGAAAGCTGGATCCATCCACCATGGGCCTCGGCGCATGGATCTCGGCGGCACTGCTCTAGATCTTCTCGGTCTCAGCAAAGAAGTTCAACGGCTGGCGGACGTCCACGACACCGCCACCCTTTGGCTTCGGGAACTCGATGATACGAAGCACGTTCGCCATGCAGTTGGTGCCCTTGTTTGAGAAACGCGCGTCTTTGGCCTTGATGTCAGCTCGAGAAACACGGCCCTCTGGTGAAATCTGGAAATCCAAGTCGATGACACCTTTGATGTCTTTCGACGCCGCCATCAGCTCCTGCTGATAGCAGTGACGGAACTGCGGCAAGTACTCTTGTAGAATCTTGCGCAAGAGCTCGGGGTCCATGGAACCCAACACCACTGTCTTCGGTTCGAGATACGAGTGATCGAAGCCTTTCTTGGAAACAAGTCCTTTGGCACCGGTCGAAGCCGAACCTGAACCACTGGCATCAGATCCAAGCTTACCTACGCCCATGGCCGAACCAGCACCCGTGGCACTGCCACCCAACGCTGATGTGGATGCCCCAATGCCTTTCGAGGTCGCTGCGGGAGAGCGCCCTGCGCCTGCGGCATCAGCTGGCGAGGCATCGGAGACAACCGAGTCGACACTCACACTTGAAGAGAACTTATAGGCCTTCGGTTTCGACGGTGCTGCGGCAGCGGTCTCTTGAGTCACCTGCGATGCTGCCGCCGGAGCGCTGGCCGCGGCCATCTGCGGTTTAGTTTTTGGCTGATCCGTTGACTTCGTACCGGTGTTCTCAGTTTTTGACGTTACTTCCGTCGCCGAAATTTCCGCTTTCGCATCGCCATCGGTTTGCTTCACAGCTTTGTACACGATGGTCAACTGCTTCACTTCTTCGGGCTTCATTTCCGGGACACCGATCAACAACAACAGCAAGAAAGGAACAAACACACCCGCGGTGACGCGAATGGCTTCTTTGTAGAACTGCCGGTCACGCCACAGGAATGGCAGCGGGCGAACCTTAAAGCTCTGCTCCACCATCCGCAAAGAAATCTGGTGCACGCCATAGGTCAGGAAGATCGCCTGACGACCGAGCTCGGCTTCACCGTTGAGTGAGAAGCCCTCGGGGGTTCGCACGTTCCAACGACCTTTGGTGTGCTCGACGATGGTAGCGTCAGCCGTGATGCCCGGGAACCAAATTTTGCCCTTGCCCGCCACAGGAGAGAGGATCAGATCGTTTTCTTTCAAGTCGATGAAGTGGATATCCACCACGTTCCCCGACGAGTAGACGATGATCTCCATTTTCGTGTCGGCCTGGTCCTGCACGAGATCGAGTGGCTCGGTCCCCGACTCGAGGGCCTCGCCTTCCACTCCACCATTCAAGTAGAACGGCGGACGGGTGATCAACTCCACATTTTCAGTGTCGAGCTTGAGATCGCAGTACTCCTGGTCGATCAACGTCAAACCCGCGCGCTCCGGCACGAACACGCTCTGGGCTTCTGCCGCGACGGCGAGCAAGACGGGAACTTCCGCTTCCGCATCAACAAATGCTTCCGCAGATTCGTAGGATTCGAGATTGAAAGCAAGGTCCGCGATGGTGAGCGTGTCCCCCGGGAACAGCTCGGCTTCACGCACGCGTTTGCCGTTGACGAAAATACCGTTGGTACTCGCGAGATCGAGCACCTTCACAGACTCACCGACTACCATCAGGTAGCAGTGTTGAGGAGAGATTCCACGCAAACCGAGAACGACATCACAGCGCTTGTCCGAACCGATCAAAACTTTTGATCGATCTATGACGAGGGCCTCTCCCACCCGTGCATCCATTGCAGCGAGGCGGAAGAATGTCCTATGTGGACTTCGACTCATTTATTTTTCGCCTCCAATGCCGCAATTTGCTGTTGAGCTTCACGCTTCAACCGCTCATTCAACTGGGCCGGAACTTTTAAACCGGTAGATTGCAAACTCTTCAAGAGACCTTCTGCCTCGTGCGGACGCCCTTCCCACAAATGCCACTGCGCAAGCGTGAGCGCAAAATCTTCCCGAGAGTGAAACTTCGGAGGGATCAGCGCCAAAAACGGTGTGGCCGATTTCGAACTGCCGCTCTGCATGTGCGCGAGCCCCTTGAGATGCAAGATCTCGGGGTCGGTGCTCTTATCGAACGGAGCTTTGCTGAGGACCTTAAGCGCTTCGGTGTTCAGGTTCTGGCCCACGTAAATCTGCGCCAGGTTAAACGCTGGAGTGATGAACTGCGGGGCCAGGAGGTGCGCCTCGGTGAAGAGATCATAAGCACGAGACATCCGGCCCTCACGCAGGTAGATCATCGCCAGGTTGTTTTTCACCATGGCATTTTCTTCTTTCGACTTTGAGAGTTCTTGTGCCATGCCGAGGAAGAAGCGCGCTTCACGAAGCTCGTTGTGCCAAGCGAGACAGTTTCCGACCCAGTTCCAGTAGCGAGCGGTCTTCGCTCCTTTGGCGTATTCTGAGCGGGCCTTCTTGGTGAACGTCGTTAGATCGCCCTGGTAGCACCCGCGCAGCCATTCGGCCTCGACGTTTTCCTTGCCTGCGACACGCCAAAGACTTTCGCCTTTGAAGAGCGACGACTCGTGGTCCACCAAGAGCGTCTGGTGCGGGTTCGAAGCACAGGCACCTAGCAGCGCCGCGAGCGAGAGTAGTAGTAGGTTCTTCATTTGCCTTCTCCTGGGAACTGATCCATCGCACTGGTCGAAAGCGCCGGTTGCACGGGAGAAGCGAACGTCACGTCTCCTGAAGGGCGGCGGGTGGCCTTCTTGAAGTCCACCACTTTTGTCTGGAACACTTTCGCAATCTTGTGCATTTCACCTTGGAAAGACACGACGAACTCGGGCTCTTCGCCGACCGGAGTCAGCGCTTGGATCATGTCGGCCACCTGCGCGTAAAACCCCTGGAGCTGCTGATTGGTTTGCTCACGCACTTTCCCGTGTTCACTGGCCAACAGCGGCTTCACTTCTTCGCCGACTTTTTTGATCTCGAGCAGGAAGCCTTCCAGGCGGGCATTGAAGCCATCGCCATCAAAAGCTTTCTCTTTCTCAATCAAAACGGTTTTCAAGAGCGCTTCACGGCGCGTTTGGAACTTTTCTTGCTCTTTAAACTCATCCATCAACGCCGCCACTTTTGCGTGGTCCTTGAGCTGGGTGAGTTCCTTACGCAATGTGCGCTGAGAGATTTCTGGCTGATCCCAGTAGAGATCGAGCAGGTAGGTCACGTAGTCATTCTTATCCAAGCGCTTTTTGTTACTGTCCCAGAAAGACGTGAGGCGAGAAATATCGTTGTGGTCCCAGTAGTACCAAAGAATCTGACCAGCAACCTTGCTCTCCATCTCTGTGGAGGACGCACAGCCGGCGAAGTCGCGGTACTGGCCACTGACCATGCCGTCGTCGGCGAGCACCAAGTGGAAGCCAACGGAAAGTTCCCACAAGCGGTCTTGCTTCTTCGATTTGAAGCCACAGGATTTTTTGAGAATCGCGTCGGTCATCCGAACGGCACCGCGGAACTCACGCATGTAGGCCATGCGCTCCACCATCGCCGTCAAGTGGTCAGTCTTCTCATCGAGTTCTTTCTTGTCGAGCAACTCCAGGGACTTCTCCATCCACGGGATGGCGTCGACCGGTTGCGCGAGATCTAACTCCAGATCGGCCGCTTGGATACCAGCGAGCGCACGGACTTTGCTTGGATAGAGCGTCGTCTTGTAAACATCTTCGAAGGTCTTCAGGGCCTCACGCAACTGGCCTTTCGCCACTTGGTCTTGGGCGGTCACGAAAAGGATCTGCCCCAGGATGATCTCGGTTTGCTCGATGGTTTTCGCATCGAACTTCAAGAAGCCTTTCTTGAACTCCCCGATCCAGTGCGTGATCTTCAGGACTTCTTTCGCTTTGATGAAGTCATCCATCAAACCTTTCATGAGGTCTTGCTGCTGAGTCAGATCGCCAGCGTAGTTTTTGTGGTAGCGCTCGAGGGCACTGACGGCTTGAGCATCGCGCTTGTCTTCGCGGTGAAGCGTGAACAACTTCGGGTAGAGTTTGTGGCTCATGTCATCTTGCGGAAAGATGTCGACGTGGTTCTCGTAGGTGTACACGAGCAGCGATCGCTGGTCGCTCCCCTTGAGGACCTCTTCGCCGGTCAGGGCGAGCAGAGAATTGAGGAGTTTGCGCTGGCGGGCCAGTTCTGGCTTGGCCTGCTTCTTCGAATCTTCCAGGCCCAAACGGTAGGCCTTAGCCGCGTTGTCGTACTGGTTGACCGCGTAGTACGTCTCACCGATGAAGTAGGCGTATTCGTCTTTCTTCTCACTGTCGAGTTCCCGCAAGAGATTGAAGTACGCCACGGTACGGTTCAAATCCCGCGATGCGAACTCATCGCCGTCCTTCTTCACGTCTTTGGCCACTTGCAACTGCAAATACCCGGCGACGCTGCGGACTTTCTCCACCCCGTCTTCCTTGGCCTTGACGAGTTTCAGCTCCGGCTTGGCCTTGTCTTTCTTGTGAAGATCGAGCAATTTGCCGGAAACCTTCAAATGCTCATCGTAGCGCTTGTAGGTGCGGTAGAAATCTAGCTCGTAGAGCACCAAGTCCTCTTGGTGCTGCTCGAGACCGCGGGACCCGATCAGGTCTTGCATGGTGCGCAGGATGGTTTCGGTCTCTTTGCCATGGCCCTTGTCGGCCGCGCGTTTAGCGAGCGACAGGAGGTAGACCATGGGATCGTTTTCATTTTTGACGTAGAACTCGCGGCCATCGTCGATGCGATTGGCGAACACGAAGAACGGCGCGAGGTGAGAAAGGGCCTGTTCCCGGATGTCCACATAGCGTGAGTCTTTGCTCAAGGTATAGGCGAGTTTGAGCTGGGTGATGGCTTCGTCGTTACGATTGGTTTTAACGTAGCACCAGCCCAGGTTGAGCAGGTGCTTTGGCTTCCAGTCGTCGGTGTCGCTCTTGACGATTTTTTCGTAGTAGCGAATCGCTTCTGGAAATTTCTTTTCGTTGTAGTAGAAATCCGCCATGGACGTCTCGGCGTGGTGGCGCAGCGGTGTGCCCTCACGGATGAGCTTCAGGGCCTCGAGCATGTACGGCTCGGTGCGCTTGTCACGACCATAGTCTCGAGAGTTTAACCCCAACGTGTAGTACATCGCTCCACGACGCGGCGACTCTGGATACATCTTCAGAAGTTTTTCGCCGTAGGCGCGCACTTCGTTGTACTGGCGCAAAGATTCAGCGAAGTAGGCATCTTTGCCTAAATGTTTACGGCCATCCTTGGCTTCGAGGAAGGCCTTGTTCTCGCGCTCGAGGACGAGCTTCAAGCGCTCTGAATAGAGTTCGAGCAAGCGGTAGTGAACTTCATCACCCTGCTTGCGAGCTTTCTCCAGCATTTCTGTTTCTGTTTTTACGAGCTTCATCAACTCTTCCCAGCGCGCATCCATCTTCTGAGCAAAGACGCCCGTCGGAAGTGTCGCGAGAAGCAAAATAGCGAGCTTTGATTGAACCTTCATCTCAGTGTTCTCCCCGCACGATGAATTTGAACTGCGTGAAGCCCACCTTGGCCGAAGAGGCCATGATCTTTTCGATCTGCTGGTAGTCCGTGCCACGGTCAAAAACTAAGTTGATCAGAGCGCCCGATTCTGATTTCTGTTCTTTCTCAGGAAGCAATTTATGCCGTTCGGAGAGGGCATTTTCCAAAGCGGCCAAGGCCGGAGCCTCGCCGGCGGGCATGCGACTGATTTCTTGCATATCAAGGAAGATCGTTTGATCTCCATTCAACTGGATCACCGGAGCGAAGTGAGTGATGCGCGTTGATTCAGAATCCGCCATCTCCAGATCTTTCACGAGATCGAGCTGCAAGTCTGAAGCGTTGTAGTTCATCAAAAGGAACACCAGCATGATTACCAAGATGTCCAGCAACGAAGTGATATCCAGGTCGACCGGTTCGGCTTTGCGGCGATTGTTAAATCTTTTCTTCACATCGCCCCCTTTCCATCGAACACGATCTCTTCAAACATCTTGAGGTTCTTGTTCTCTTTGGCGTGGTCGATGACTTTCACCAAACGATGGAATGGAACTTTGCCCTGTGGACGCAACTGAGCGACGCGTTCATCGGGATGCTTGGCCTTAAGACCCGCGAGGGTTTCGCGAAGCTTATCCCAGTCGTTGTCACCGAAGGTGCCGACTTTCTCGCTGGCGATGCCGCGACGGACGACGATTTCAGTGGCATGGACTTCGATCACGAGATTCAAGGGATCCTTCTTCATCTTGTCTTCGCGCATCTCGCGAACCATCGGAACGCTCGAACCGATCTCATAGACGTTGACGAACTGTGCACTCATCAACAAGAAGAAGATGAAAATGAACACCGCGTCCATAATGGGCACGAGATTGATCTTCTCGGGTTTTTTCATAACATGGCGTTTGCGCATACGTACCTCTTCGCCGGATTTATGTCAGAACGTGTAACTTAAGCGGCGTCCTGGTCCTGGTTATTCTTGTAGGCTTTTTTAGTGCCCAGGAGATCAACCAACTTCACCGAGTTCTCTTCGATCTCTTTGATCATGCGCTCACCCTTCGACATCAAGTACGCGTGGATCATCATCAAGCTGATCGCCGACAGCAACCCAAGGGCCGTGGTGTTCATGGCCACCGAAATACCCATGGCGAGGAGCTTGGCTTTTTCCGCGGCCTGGGCGTTCGCTACGGCACCGAAGGACTGGATCAGACCCTGGATGGTTCCCAGAAGACCGAACAAGGTTGAAACGTTGGCCATCAACGCGATGGTCGGAAGACGTTGCTCAATCTTCGGCACCACTTCGAGGATGGTGGCTTCGAGCGCGTCTTGCACTTGTTCTTTAGTTTGGTTGGCGCGCTTCAAGCCGTTCTTCATCACGAGTGACAAGAGAGCGTTTGACTCGGCACAGGCCTGGATGGCGGCCGATATTTCATTGCCGACGACGAATTTGCGAATGGTCGCGAACAGCGATGCTCCGTCCACGTTGTAGGTGCGGTAGCGATTCCAGCGCTCGAAAGCGATGGCGAGACCCACGGCCCAGATGGCGAGGATCACCCACATGAAGACCCCACCCTGAATCATGAATTCGGCGGCCCACTGGAAAAAATTTAATTCAGGTTGAGCAACGGCAGCGGCCAGAGCTTCAGATGAGGCTTGGTTGGCGGCAGCGGCGGCGGTACTATCCATGGAAAGGCTCCTTAGTTCAGCGCAGGGTTTGGATGTCGTGTTTAATATTGGGGTCGAAGTCAGCACGGTTGTACAGATCGAGCTCGAAGCGACGGCGGTCACGTTCGCGCACAGACAAATCACCGGGAGCGATCAATTGGCCCTTGACCTCAAGATCACCCAGGTCGAATTTCTCATATTTCTTGTATTCGTATATCGTCTTCGGCTCTTGGGCGAAGGCGGCAAAACTGCACAGGAGGAAGAATGCTGTCCACTTATTCACGAGGCGCCTCCTTCTTGACGGTAGAGCAGTTGTTCGCAAGACCGAAGGAGAAGTCGCCCAGTTCATCGGCCCAGAATGCGCCGTGGAACTTCCAGAACTGCTCAAAACGAGAACTCTTAACTTGCTTGAAGCTCCCACGACCGCGATCAGAGATGAGTTTCTTCGAGCCGTACACGAGGTCCTTCTTACGAGAGATGATCTCGAGCTTCACCTTGAAGAGCTCTTCCGAAAGCGCGTACACGTCGGAGATGAACTCAAACATGTCTTTCTTGGCATGGTAGTTAATACGACCCACCAGGTTTTCCTTTACGGCCCCTAAATGGGCCACACTGTCTTTCATCCATCCGCGGGCGCGGTGATTAGATGGAAGGGTTTGGAGCACCTGTGCTAATCGGTCCGATTCCGCCTTAACTTTAACTAAAGAGGCCTGGTCGAGTGCGAAGCGCGGGCGCTGCCCGATCTGCGCGGCCAACTGCCCGATAAACGGGTGGAGCTGACGACGTTGCTCGGGAGATAGCTGCATCAACTCAAAAAAATGTGTTTGGGAATTCTTGTGCGCGTTCAACATCCCTTCCAGCGCCTCCGTGCGAGGCTTGTAGTTGTTGTAGAACTGATCGATGACCACCAACGAGTCGTCGTACAAGCACAAACGGAAATAGCTCAAGGCCGTGAGAACCTCTGCCTCTGGTTCGAAGTAGGAATCCAGGAGCGGCGACTTGTAAGTCACCAGCAGGCCGAGGCTGCGGTTGTAGTCCTGCACGTTGTAGAAGGCCCAGGCCTTCTCGAGCAACAGGTACGGCCACTTGTAAGCGCGCTTGTTAATTTTCGCGTAGGCTTCAATGGCCTCCGTGTACTTGGCGGCTTTGTAAAGTTTGCGGGCGCGGATGGTGATGCAATCTTCCGCCAGCACAGTGTAGTACCGCTTGAGCAAGGGCGAGTTCACTTCTTCCGCACGCTTGCCGGCCGCTTCGAAGCACTGGTCCTCGAAGGCCTCGCGCTCCCCTTCGGCCCCGGCGTCGGCCGCCATGTCCGCGAGCAACAAGCGGGCTTCCGGGTAGTAGCGATGCCAGCGCGGAACGTTCACCAGCCACTTCTGTGCATCCTTGGCTTTCTTCTCTTTCCAGGCCTCGCGGCCGAGCAAGAAATGCACACTCGCGACGTGCATCTTTGAGAGCACCCCGCGATCGTAGTCTTCCAGCGCTTCGACGTTCGTCTTGAGAACAAGCTCTTCCAACAGCTCGAGGTCCGCACTCTCTTGATCTTTCTGTTTGGCGAGGTGCCGCACCTGCGCATCCAGCGCCGCGTAGATGAATCCGGCTTCCGCGAGCTGGGCAGCGTCGGGTTTATCTTTCCAGTTTATCTCCTGGGCCCAGACTGGCAAGGCCAAGAGGAGGATGAACAAAAACTTCATGCCGTCCCCTTAGTACGACCAGCCGAGCTGGAAGATCAGGTCATTGTTAGAACGGATTTTGTCTTGCTTCGGATTCTTCGGGCCGGGAGCTTGGTAGTACGTCCCGACCCACTCCACACCGACGTGCCAATTTTGGTTGATGTGG
>JAIXOY010000052.1 GCA_027486525.1 Pseudomonadota bacterium | reverse complement strand
TTCGGCGATTTTTAATGAGTCTGTGACCGGCCCAAATGGAGTATCTCTTACCCACACATCCCCCATGATGTGCTTGTTAACTAGATCTTTTAAACGAGGAGGCTTTGTTGCAAAAGGAACATCAATTCTAAAGTCATCAGTCATGGTCTTCTCCTCAGTTTATAGGAGGAGAAAATAATTTTTATGACATTATTCTTCTAGCTGAAAATGAAGGGGACATATATGAAGTTCATTTAAGAAACCTCCAATTTAGGAGGTTTTTTATTTGGTCTTGGGCCCGCTCTAAATATTAGCCAAAGGCTTCATCGATTAAAAAGTGGAGTGAGTTATCTTGCGTCCCTTAAGTGATTGCAGCCCAAGGCATCTCCTGATCTCTGGTCAGGAGAGAGAGATGGCAAATTTATAGTTTGGGTCTAGGCCAGCTTGCCTGAATGACTCTTGAGTGGGAGAAGTCTTTCGATGGAAGACGTCGTTAAAAAATTCAAGAGAGTAGAAGCCAAGCTTAAAGCAAAGGAATGGTTCAAGCGTGATCGATGGATCGCTTCGGTCCATGGTTTCCCCAAAGAAAGACCAGAATTTGTGACGTTCCACGTTTTCAAGAAGCACTGGTACAACGAAGACAGTCAGGGCATTCACATTGAGTCGTACTTGGCGATCGATCCCAAAAAGCGAAAGAAATCCTCCATTACAATTCACGTTCTTCATCACGCCAAGATCCCAGGAACGAACCTCAAACGTACTGTCATCGCTCAACCGTTTGTTGATGCCGTCTATGGCGAAGTTAAAAAATGGGAAGGCTATAAATTCCGCGCAGGAAAATACGGAACGCAACCATTCACGAAAATTCTCGATGGCACGGATGAAGACTTCGAAGACATTCTGTTAGTTGAAGTTCAGAGGATGTGTCTAAAGCTAGGTCCAGAGATGGATAAGGCCATCCAGCAGTCCAAGAGAGAAGCAGGTCAACCAATCTAGGTTTCAGCGCAAAAAAATAAAAAAGCCTCCATTTCTGGAGGCTTAATTTATTTGGTGATAATTTGGAGCGGGCGAAGAGATTCGAACTCTCGACCTTCACGATGGCAACGTGACGCTCTACCAACTGAGCTACACCCGCGTAGGGTTGAAATTTAAAGGCTGCCTAACTTTCCGTCAACGGATTTACCGGCTTTAGGCCTGAAATTTCTGCTCAAGGGCCTTGATAATCTTCTGATAAGAGGGATTTGTGTATTTGGCGTAGAGGATGGGGAGAATTTCACGTTTGCTCGACGGCATGTCGGGGCGCAGCAAAATCTTCACAAAGCTATCGGCCACAATAAAGACTTTTGAGAGCGGGTGCAGGTCTTCTCCGGGAGAGTCGTTGAAGCCCACGCCGTCTAGCTTGCCATGGTGCTGAAGCAGCACGGTCTTGATGTAATCGTTCGCGCCGGGATGCTTTTCGAGCAAAGTCGCGGCGTCGCGGGCGTGGGTGATGACGGCTTGGCGGGCCTCATCATCGAGATTGGTATTCCGGAGATCCTCGTCACTCAGCACGGAGATCTGTTCGCTGGATTTGAGCGTGATGTCGCTGAAGAACGACACGAAACTCAGCACCTCGAGGTGCTTCGGCTGGTACCAGCTCTGCTTCGAGAGAATGTACTGGCACATCACCGCAATCAAATGACTGTGTTGGTAGGCCTGGCTGACTTTACTGGTGAACAAGAACTTCAAGAGCCCAGCCAGCTGCGGAGAGTCCTTCACGCTCTTGATCATGGAATTGATACCCGCATCCGCCAGTTCCACCGTGGCCTGGTCCATGCCAATCTTATTCACCTGGTCTGCCACCACGTCATAAGAATGCGCGGTCGTGAGAATCCGATCTTCCATGGAAAGATCTTCGCGCTCGAGCTTCTTCACTAATGTGTTGGTCACAAACGTCGTGAAGTACTGCTGGTAATCGCGCTGGATGTAGAACTCTTTAAGGCCCTGCTCTTCGTATTTCTTAATAGAGTTGAAATCAAAGATGTCTTTCGAATGAATGCGCTTCACGTACTGGAACTCACCCGGAGCTTTCTTGATGCGAATGAAGACGTCACACGGGGTTTGCGTGATGTCGTAGAAATAGGACAGACCCACGGAAATAAAATCGGGCTTCACCCGGCGAGCGAGGTCTTCCGGTGTGACACCCAAAAACTTCGCGGCCTGCTGCACGAGTTTTTCCCAGGACACGGGCTCCGGGATGCAAACGGCGCGGTCACTGATGTTCGGCACATCACCCAGGACAATGAGGGGGATGTCGAGCATCTCTGCCTTGAGGTGTTCGACCACACGCTGGGCGGTGTCTTCGGTGCCTAGTTTATTTTTAGTCACGATCAATGAGATCGTCGGAAGAATGCGCAGTAACTGGATCGCGTCGTCAGCATTTTGCCGGACGATGACGTCGGTTCCCGCGAAGGTATTAAGGTTCAACGAATAAATCTTGCGGAGGTCTTCGTTGGGTTCGATGAGGATGGTTTGGCTCATTACAAAAATTGTAACACGTTGATTGCAAAGCAAAAGAAGGGAAAAACGGTTTATGGGCGAGCGGTGCTGTCAGATACCGGAAATGACGGTTGAATTGTCTGGATCAGCTGCCCCGATCTATCGAGCAGACTGCCAGAAAAACTGTGCCCTTCGGGATTAAAGGCCGGGGTTTTGCCGTGACCACCGGGGATGTCGATGACGTACTGGGGAAGCATCCAGCCCGGGAGTTGGTCGTGAAGCGCTCCCCAAACCTTGCGGCCTGCTTCGAGGTCGAGCCAGAAATGCATGCCCCCACGGACTTGATCCGGGTGGTGGAGGTAGTAGGCGCGCACGTCGAGCTGGGCAAAAAAACGAAAGAGTTCAGCCAGCGTGAGTGGGTTGTCGTTGATGCCCTTGAGCAACACACTTTGCGACATCCAGCGCAGTCCGCCTGGACGGAAGTGGCGAACGGCTTTTATGGCAGCGTCACTCCACTCCGACACATGATTGCTATGAACAATCATGATCAGGGTGAAGCGGCCGGCGAAAGACTCGAGTACATCAGAGAGGTCTTCCGTCAAACGTGTCGGCAAAATCACCGGCACGCGGGAATGGAAGCGGATGTGACGAATGTGCGGAATCGTGGCGAGTAGCTCGAGCCACGCACCGAGTTTTTCATCGGATAAAATCAGCGGATCGCCACCCGTGAAAATGACCTCTTCGATTTCCGGGTGCTGCATGAGGTAGTTGAGCGTCTGCTCCCGCTCCTGCGCGAAGGGCCCATCACTCAGCAATTCATTCTTCCGAAAACAGTAACGGCAATTCACCGGACAAACCGTCGTGGGAATCAGCAGCGCACGATTGTGGTAGCGATGAATGAGCTGCGCTGTTTTTGCGTGAGCTTGATCGCCGATGGGATCGAGCAACCCGTGGTGCGCTGATTCTTCCTGGTGCGGAAGAAACTGACGAGCGAGCACACCGTTCGGTCCTTGCTTGCGAATCAGCGTCGCCAGGCCACGCGTGACAAGCAAGGGGTAGTTGTCCAGCTGCGGCACGGGCCAGCCCAAGAATTGGGAGAGCTCATCGGCGCGACGAAACGCCGATGACAGCTCATTTTGCCAGGTCATGGAGATTATTTTCGTGCAAGTACTGGCGACGGTAGAGCCAGGCGCAGAAACGAATCAAGAGCGCTCCGGAAACCGCGAGGCCCATGAAGTGACCCACGACCAGTTCGATCGGCAGCGTGCCGCCTTCGCTGAGCACGTACACGATCCAGCGCAAGAGCAGCAAGTGCACCACCAGGATCACGAGTTCCACCATCCGGCGGCGCCAGTTATTCTTGTTCAGAAACTTCGAGAACCACGTCGGCATCGGATGTCTCCTGGATAGTAGGTGTTTCTTCCACGCGAACCTTAAACGCCTTGATGCGCTTAAGAACGAAAGACTTGTTCATTTTACTTAGCAGGCACACGCCGTAGAGCACGGGCCCGCGCGGCATGGGAATGAGGGCGATCGGCTTCACCGGGCGCCATTCGTCTTCGACCGTTCCGCCGGTGTAGTGAATGTCCAACGGAGTCTGCAACCGAATGTGGTCCCGCATTTCATCGAAGCGCGCTGGCACGACGAAGGCGGCATCTTTTTTGTACTGGCTCATCGCCATGGTGAACGAGCGTTCTTTGAACTCGGGTTGCTTCTCCACCGGGGTGCGCTCGATCATCGCCGCCATGACCTTCAGGCACACCAGGGTGTCTTCGAGAGCGACGTGGTGGTGAAGCGGAACTTTGAAAAACTCCGCGAGTGTCGAGAGCTTGTAGTTGGCCGGTGACTTTCCGGCGGCTTCGGACTCGGCATTTTTCATCAACGCGCGAGCGAACTTCGCGCTGTCGTAGACGCGGATCATGGGAAGGTCGATCAAGAAATCGTGGGAGCCCTTCACGAGGAAAGCGGCATCGAAGAGAGCGTTGTGGGCTAGAAGGTGAGTCCGGCCCACAAACTCCCAAAGTGAGCGCATCGGACGCTTGAGCGTCGGGGCGTTTTTTACATCATCATTTGTTAGACCATGAATCGCCGCGTTCGCCGGCAAGATGTCGGTCATGGGATTAATCAATTGGTGAAAGATCTCCACGTCGCCACGGGAGGTGATCTTCACGGCAGCGATCTCAATGATGCGATCAACGAGAGGCGAGAGTCCGGTCGTTTCAAGATCGATGGCCACCACGCCGTAAGGAAAGACCTTGAGAATCTGGGCGGTTTCTTCGGGGGTAATGATGAGGTCCGTAGACGTTCTTGACATGGAGGGTCTTATAGCCGGAATGAGTAGCTTACGTCTAGCAAGTGGTTGGTCTTTCATTGACGGAGTGCGCTGCGTTAATTCACAGTGATGATATCTTGATTCACAAAAAAGGACCCTTATGGCCAAGGCGTTTGACGTAGTGGTTTTAGGTGCTGGCCCCGGCGGTTACGTAGCTGCCATCCGCGCCTCTCAGTTAGGAAAAAAAGTAGCGATTGTCGAAGCTGATAAGCTCGGCGGCGTGTGTTTGAACCGTGGATGTATCCCAACGAAGGCCCTCTTAAAGTCTGCTCACTCCGTGCACGAGGTTAGTGACCTCAAATCCCTCGGCGTGAACGTGACTCTCGACGGTCTGGATGCGACAGTCGCAGTGAAGCGCGCGAATGACATCGCGGCCAACATGTCGAAGGGCATCGCCTTCCTCATGAAGAAAAACAAGATCGAAGTTTTCACGGGCAAGGGCACCTTCAAGACCGCGAAGTCGCTGGATGTGAAGCTCGCCGATGGCAAGTCCGAAGAACTCACCTTCCAAAACTGCATCATCGCAACGGGTGCGAAGTACCGTACCTTCCCAGGTCTCGAGCACAACGGCAAAAACCTCGTTGGCGCTTGGGAAGCGTTGAAGATCGAAAAACTTCCGAAGTCCATCGGCATCATCGGCGCAGGGGCCATCGGTGTGGAGTTCGCGTACTTCTGGAATGCGTTCGGTGTGCAAGTCACGATCTTTGAGATGCAGAAGCACTTGCTGCCGATCGAAGACGACGACTGCTCCGCGGAGGTGGAAAAGCACTACAAAAAATATGGCATGACGCTCAAGCTTGGTGTGGAGAAAGTCACCGCGAAAGACAACGGCAAAGACGTCACCATCACGTGCACCGAAGGCGGCAAGGCCACGGACTACAAGTTCGACATGGGTCTCATCGCCGTCGGCATGACCGGCGTCGTCGAAGGTTTCGGTCTCGAGAAGATCGGCGTGAAAGTGGAGAAGGGCTTCATCGGGGTGGATAAGTTCTACCAAACGTCAGTGCCGGGCATCTACGCCATCGGCGACGTCTCAGGCCCCCCACTCTTGGCGCACGCGGCGTCTCACGAAGGTGTCGTGGCCGCGGAGCACTTGAGCGGTAAGCACCCACACGCGATCGATAAGATGAACATCGCTGGGTGCACGTACTGTCAGCCGCAGGTCGCGTCTGTGGGTTACACCGAGCGCGCCTTGAAAGAGAAGGGCATCGAGTACAAGGTCGGTAAAGCGCCTTTCATGGCGAACGGCAAAGCGATTGCTTCGAATGAAAAAGACGGCTTCATCAAGGTTCTCACCGGCAAGCACGGCGAACTTTTGGGCGCTCACATCGTGGGAACCCAGGCCACCGAACTGATCCACGAATACGTCTTGTTCCGTACGATGGAAGGCATCGACGAAGAAATCTTCGCCACCATCCATCCTCACCCGACGTTGGGTGAATTCCTTGGCGAAGCCGTGCTGGCCGCTAAGGGCCGCGCACTGAATCTTTAATTTTTTGTAGAGGAGAACTCTCATGGCCCGTATTGAAATTGTTATGCCCCAGATGGGTGAGTCCATCACCACCGGTACCATCACGAAGTGGCACAAAGCTGCTGGCGAGACCATCGAACTCGACGCTACGTTGTTCGAGATCTCGACGGATAAAGTGGAGTCGGAAATTCCGAGCCCCGTGAAAGGGAAGATCGTCGAACTTTTGTACCCTGAAGGCACAACTGTCGACGTGGGTCGTCCCATCGCGATCATCGAAGACGACATGAATGCTGCCGTCAGTGCGCCGGCCGCGAAAGCCGCACCGGCCGCAGCTCCCGCCGCGAAATCGGAAGCCCCTGTTGCTGCCAAAGCCGCGGCTGCTCCGGCACCGGCCCCAATCGAAGATGCTGGCCGTCGTTTCTACACACCACTTGTAAAAGCGTTGGCACAGGAAGCAGGCATCCCGATGTCTGAACTCGCAGGCATTAAAGGCACCGGCGCTGCGGGTCGCGTGAATAAGGAAGATCTTGAAGCTTACATCGCGGGTCGCGGTAAAAGCACTTCAGCAGCTCCCGCTGCAACTGCTGCGAAAGCTGCACCGGCTCCATCGGCCGTTCCTGCTGGTGGCACGACGGTGGGTCGCACAGAAGTTATCCCGATGGATAACATGCGCAAGGCCATCGCGAAGAACATGGTGCTCTCAAAACAGACTTCACCGCACGTCAACAGTGTGGATGAAATTGACATGACGAACCTCGTGAAGTTCCGCGAGAAGTTCAAGAACGACTTCAAGAAACGCGAAGGCTTCAACCTCACGTACTCTCACTTCATCTTGTACGCCATCGTTCAAGCTTTGAAAGAGAACCCTATGGTGAACGGCTCTGTTGATGGCGATAACATCGTGATCAAAAAAGACATTCACTTAGGCTGTGCCGTTTCTGTACCGGGTAACGGTTTGGTTGTTCCTGTCATCAAGTACGCCGGTGACTTGAACCTCACGGGCATCGCTCGTCAGTTGGACACTCTCGCGAACAAGGCCCGCACGAAGAAACTCACGATGGATGACCTTTCCGGCGGCACCTACACGTTCACGAACAACGGCAGCTTCGGCGTGTTGTTCGCGACTCCAGTCATCTTGCAGCCACAAGTCGGCATCTTCGCGACAGGTGTGATCAAGAAGCGCATCATGATCCAAGAAGACGATTCCATGGCGATCCGGAGCATGATGTACGGCACGCACACCTACGATCACCGGATCATCGACGGCGAAATGGGGTCGAAGTTCCTCGCGAGCGTGAAGCATCACCTCGAGAACATGAATCCTGAGGCCCTGTTCTGAGTTTACTTTTTCATCCCGTGGTCAAGGCGACGTACGAACGCGTGCGTCGCCTACCCGGAGTGGGAAAACTGGTCGAACGTCTGGCGCAGAATTTCTCCCTAGACTACGTCCAATCCGTTCGCCAACAACTCGATAAAATTTCCCCAACGATGTGTGCCGCCAAGTGGCTCCAGTCCACCGTTCACCTAGAAATTGGGGAGACTCATAGTTGCCATCACCCAGGTCGTCACAAGATTCCTCTGGAGGAGTTGAAGGTTTATCCCGGCGCACTCCACGATACCCGTCGGAAAAAAAACGAACGAAAGAAAATGCTCGCCGGGGAGCGCCCTGAGGAGTGTGGCTATTGTTGGAAGATAGAGGACCTCCCGGGTTCTCCCTTGAGCGATCGCCATTACAAGTCGGCCGAAGACTGGGCAAGGCCCTTCGTTGAAAAGCTAGGGGCCATGTCCGGAGACGAGGACGTCGACCCCACCTATCTCGAACTGTCCTTTTCTTCGAACTGTCAGTTACGCTGTTCTTACTGCGACCCATCTGTGAGTAGTGCCTTGCGTGCGGAAATCAAGAAATTCGGTCCTTATCCAACGGCCGATGCCTTCGGCACGCTCGTGGCTGACCATGATGGAGGGGTTTTCACTGAGGCCTTCTGGGACTGGTGGCCGCAGGTGCGTTCTAAGCTTAAGGTCTTCCGTTTGACGGGCGGTGAGCCCCTCCTCGAGGAGGACACTTTCCGAGTCATGGAAACGTTCTTGAAAGACCCGAGTCCGGACCTGAAATTCTCTGTGAACTCCAACTTGATGGTTTCTGACGAGCGTTTCACGCGCTTCACCTCACTGCTCGAACAGCTGATGAAAAAAAAAGCGGTGAAAGAGATGCAGGTGTTTGCCAGCATCGATACGTGGGGCGAACAAGCAGAATGGATTCGCCACGGACTTAAGGTGAAGGTCTTCAGTAAGAATCTGGAGGAGCTGCTGCGAGACCATCCTCAGGTGCCCGTGACCTTGATGATCACGTTCAATGCGCTTTCGCCCTTCCGCTTCAAAGAGCTCCTCGACTACGTCTTATGGTGTCGCCAAACTTATCCCCGGGCCACGCTGAAGATTGGCATCGCACTTTTGCATAACCCGTCGTTCATGTGTTTGGATGTGTTACCGAAGAGCTATTCTCAACAGCTTGAAGACATCCTGGCACATCATCGGGCAAACAGCATGGTGACAAGAGGAAGGTCCGGCTTCACCGTCGCGGAGATTGCGAAGTTCGAACGCATCCTTGCTTGGTGGAAGGAGCGGCCGACCGCGACCGAACGCTGGAAAGACCTGCGTGTTTTTGTTAACGAGTACGACCGTCGAAAGGGAACGAGTTTTGAAAAAGCGTTTCCCGGTTTCTTAGAGAATCTTCAATGAAGTTTGTATTCAGTCTCCTTGTACTTCTTGCTGCTCTCGCCCGCGCCCACGCCCAGGACTTCGCGGCTTTGTTTCGTCCGGGGGCCTCGCCGAAAAGTTTTTCCTTCGAAGAGAGCTTCTATGCGCCGGCCAAGGTGAGTGGCTCGGACCGTGAACTTCAGCAGCGCCAGTGGCGCGTCCGTGCAGGCGCACCGGTTTGGAGCAATGGAAAACAAGAAGTCACTGTCGCGGCGGAAGCCGGCGATCTCGTGCTCCATCACCCTTCAGCAGCGTTGCATCCGTATCGTACCGTGCAGGGAACGATGGCCTGGCGATACTACGGACAGAACGATAAAGTTCGCAGCGTGAACGTGAGCTACGGGTCGGCCAGCGATCGACCATTCGCTCGTTCCGCTAATAACACGCAGTCGGCCAACTATCTCCATCAGTTCAATGCGAAGTGGTGGGGCGTGGTGAACTATTCTAACAATCGTAACTTTGCCAACGGGGTGCCGATCCCTGGATTTTTCTACGCGGCCAAAATGACCCGCGAAGAGACCCTGCTTCTGGGTCTTCCGGTCATCTTCTGGCGCAAGCGCTATGCCTCAGGGTTCGATCTGCAAACCGTCGCTTTCTTACCTTGGAACTATCGGTTTCAGACGGGATACTACTGGGATCCATTCACGGGCGTGACGCTTGGATTCGAGCACCAGCCTCAGCAGTACTTCCGCGAAGATCGCGAACACACACGTGAAAGATTTTTCTATCGCGAGCAGAAGATCATTCTGGCCCTCAACGGCGCCGTCATCCCACGAGTTTTGCAGTGGCGGCTCGAAGTCGGACGCGCGTTTAACCGCAGTTTCTTCGAGGCCGAGAACTTTAGTAGCAAGAAGCGCTTTGATATCCCGGTCGGGGATGCCAACTTTGCGGCCGTACAGCTTACGTCGATGTTCTAGCCGCTGGTAAATTTCTTCCAGATTTCATTCATGGCCCCTTCTGAACCGAGTGTGCCCGCTTTATAGAAACGCATGAGCGAAGCTTCGGTGGGGCGATAGACCTGCGGCGTGAAGTGCATCGGGAAGCTGTGCGGATATTTGTACTGCTTCTTCTCGGGACCGACATTCGAGAGAGGTCCCGGCACTTGCAGCGTCGGATTTTCTTTCACGAAAGCGATCGCTTCATCGAGCGCCGTGTAGGCCGCGTTCGATTTCGGCGAGAGCGCCAAGAAGACCGTGGCGTGGGCGAGGGTGATCCGCGCTTCCGGCATGCCGATGTTCTTTGTCACGTAGTGAGCATTGCAGGCGACTTGCAGGCCTTGGGAGTTGGCGAGCCCAATATCCTCGCTGGCGAGGATCATGAGTCGGCGAGCAATGAACTCCGGGTCTTCGCCGCCATCTAACATCACGGCCAGCCACAGAAGTGCGGCATCCGGATCTGAGCCGCGGACACTCTTAATGAACGCACTAATCACGTCATAGTGGCGTTGCTGGTTCTTGTCGTAGGCCCGCTGTTGCTGAAACAGGCGGCGCAGATTTTCTTCGTCGGCGAGGGCCTCGGGAGTTTGCATCGCGAGCAGCGAAAGGACGTTGAGGGCTTTGCGGGCATCCCCGTCGCTGAATTTTGAAATCTCCGTCACGTGCTTCTCAAGCTCCGGGCGCTGGAGTTCACTCACGGCCCGCTCGAGAATCGTCACGATGTGTTCGTTGCTGTGAGCTTTGAGCTCCAAGACGCGCACACGCGAAAGCAGGGCACGGTTGAGGCTGGTTTGCGGATACTCGGTGGTGGCACCGATGAAGAGAAAATCGCCGCGTTCGAGGTACGGCAAAAGTGCGTCTTGCTGAGATTTATTGAAGCGGTGGATCTCGTCGATGAAGAGAATCACCGGCCGCGGATTCATGCTTTTGGCGTCGAGGATTTCTGCGATCGTCGTGCGCAACTCAGGAACTCCGGCGAGCACAGCGTTGAACGGGAAGAGCTGTGCGCCAATTTCCTTGGCAATGAGGTGGGCGAGAGTGGTTTTACCCGTACCCGGAGGGCCCCAGAAGACCAAATGGGGGAGCTGAGGGCCAAAACGCTTCAGTTCTTTGAGGATATTCTCTTGGCCGACGTAATCATCGAAGCGCGCAGGGCGCATTTTTAGCGCCAGAGGATCCTGGCCCGGTGTCGAAAAGAGTGAAGGTTGTTGGTTCATTGTTTGACAGCTCGCGTCCGAAAAAGATACAAAAAGCCCCTTATTCTAGTTCTCTCCAAGCTGTTTTAACAGCTGCTAATGCCGCTCGAAGGAGGTGATTTTCATGGCCCAGATTCGATTAAACATTGATGAACGTTTCCCGCTCGACAAGGTCCTCAAGAAATTTAAACGCTTGTGTGACGCTTACGGAATCGTCCAGGAATATCGTGCTCGTTCCGAGTACAAGAAGCCTTCTGTCGTGAAAAAAGAAAAATTGGAAAACGCTCAGAAGCGCCGCCGTAAAACGGAAGGACGCTCGAAGAAGTTTACTTCAAAACTCTAGTTTGATTTAAGGGCCCCGAATGGGGCCCTTTTTTTGATCATTCCCAAAAATGCCATAGGCTTCGTTGCCATCGTCGTCCAGTCGTCGACGTACATTGAGTACGCCTCCTCCTGTCTCTCCTTGGCGCCTAGCCTCTGTCTATTTTTAGAAATGATCAGGGAAGATAGAGAAGCTAACTTCCATATTGGACTCTCATCACCTGATTCCAGCGATTCTGAATCGCATTCAACGGCCCCAGCATTCCTTCCGGGGTTTTCTTCAAGCGTTTCGTGAGTTTCAGGTTCAGCAGGTTCCAGTAGAAATTCAGCGAATCCAGATTGCGTGAAAGAAAGCGACTATTATTCGCCAGCACACAGTGCTTGTAGACCGGGCGGAAGAAATTCATCCAGGCCGACCGGAAGTCCGTTTGAAGCTTCGCCGGAACGAACTCAACAACAACCATATCTAGATAGTCTTCAACTTCATCCACGCCTTTGCGCCATTGCCATTGATTCATTCGCCCTCCGGTGCGACCTGCTTGGATCGCGAGCGCCTCCGCTTCCAGCTGCGCTTGCAGGGTGCGGGCCACTTCCATCATCTGTAGCCAGCGCTTGCGGCCGGCAATGACGGTGATGGAGGCATCCGTGGCGGTGGTCGCGCGCCCTTCTTGTGCAAGCCACAGGCGCTCGAGGTCACGCAGGATATTCAATGAAGCCTGCAGTTGGGGCACGCAGGCGCTCTGCATTTGTCCCGGACAGACATTTTTTGCAGCACGGGATTGCGCCAGTAACTGGTCAACCAGTGAGAGCGCTTGAAAAACTTCCACCGGGTAGCCCGGCATGGTGAGAAAAATTTGCTGAATGTCTTGCTGGATCCCCACGAGCTGCGGGCGCACGTGAACCTGAAATGTGTTCATGGTGAGCTCGCGCACCGGCGCCGCAGCCGCGCTTAAAGACCAAAGAAGTAGAAGCAATGCTTTCATGGTCTTTAGAGAATGACATGGGACTGGGAAAGGCTCAAGCCGCTTTGGACCACGGGCAGCCGGGATGGGCCATTTGCTTGAGAATGACTTTCTTTTTCTTCGCTAGAGCGAAGCGCTTTTGCAGCCAATGCAAAGGAGCGTGATGAACGCTCACGTGAAGCTCTTTCTCGGTCGGTGGAAATTCGGCCAAGAGCGCCAGCATCACAGCGGCACCGGCGTGATGAGCATCGATGTGAAGTTTTTTACCCGC
>JAIXOY010000315.1 GCA_027486525.1 Pseudomonadota bacterium | reverse complement strand
TTCAGGGACGCCGTATTCTTCGGCTGAAAGTACGCGTGCTTCCATGGTGTAACCCAAGCGCTCGAACTGCGCGAAGACCTGCTTCATGACATGAGCATTTTTCTTCGCCACCATGCCCGTGACGTTTTCGAACAAGACGATCTTAGGCTGGGTGACTTTCACGACCCGCACGAACTCACGGAACAGTTGGTTACGGGTATCGTCCGCATCACCTTTGCCGACAGTTGAGAAACCTTGGCAAGGAGGGCCGCCCACGACCATGTCCACACGGTCGGTGCCAATAAGTTTTTTTAATGTGCGGGTGTCGAGCTTCTTGATGTCGCCGTTCCAGGCCTGGGCTTTAGGGTGATTGCGCTGAAATGATTTGATGGCCGCCGGCTCCATATCCACACCAAGCAAACACTCGTGGCCGGCCATTTCAAGACCGTAAGAGAGCCCCCCACATCCACAAAAAAGATCGATGAAGGTCATCCCAGAAGTTCGTTTCATGCACTGGTCTCCATGGCAAAAAGCCTACTTAGACCAGTCTAGTTTTCGTGTCTGGAAGATGTCTAGTTTAAAGACCTTCGTTCGGTGTAGCGAACATTCCAGACGAGGACTGGGTGTCGTTGTATAATGCCCCTATAAAATTAATTTCTTCACCAGGAGCACCTACATGAAACGTCGTGATTTTCTCAAAACAACTCTTCTCGCTGGCGCCGTGATGACCGTACTCGGTAAAGCTGCGGGCGTAATGAACGAAGCCCTCGCCGCCGTTGAGTGGGTGAAGCCGGGCAAACTCGGCTACAAAGAAGTCGCTCCAGAGTTACAAGTGAAGGCCGGCAAAAAATGCGGCACCTGCAAACACTACCAAGCTGATGCAGCGACGGCCGGCGGTGGGAAGTGTGTGCTCCCGGCGATGAAGGGCGGTTACGTGAAAGAGGCCGGTTACTGCACCATGTGGATGAAGAAAGCCTAGTCTTACTAGACATCGCAACGCATTAAGCCCTCGCATTCGCGGGGGCTTTTAATTTTAACTGACAGTTTTTGTCAGTACACATCCTGAATGACACCACCTATAAACACACTCCCACTACACCAACAAGGAGACGTCGGTGGCCAACATTCTTTTCCTCGTAGCTATAACCCTCTCAGCCTCAGCAAGCTTTGCGAGTGAGAAAGTTGTTTATGGTGATGATAATCGTTTAGACGTCCTCGCCGTCACCAATGTCCTCCACAAGCGCCTGGCGCTTTCTACTGCGGCCATGGTGGAAAACAAAAAAATACAGAAAGACACGAGCGGCAACTGTCGTCTTAACTTCAATGAAACTCTCGAAACCGGCGCGAACGTTTGCCCGGGCGAAGCTTTCAGCCAGCAGTCCATCGGGGCGATGTGCTCAGGCTTCTTGGTGGGTGATGACGTTCTCGTGACCGCGGGCCACTGCTTCAAGCTCTTGGGCGGCATGGGCTACCCAACGGCGGAGTCTGTCTGCAAAGGCTTTTCGTGGGTCTTCAACTACGCCGTCGACTCTACGACGCGTGATCCCCGCGTCGGTAAGGCGAGTGACGTCTACGGCTGCAAACAAGTCGTCACGGCCACGCTTAGCAACACGCAAGACTTCGCCGTGATCAAGCTTGATCGCAAAGTTACAGGCCGCGTCGCTCTGAAGTTCCGCGAGTCGGGCAAAATCGGTGATCGCACGTCTCTCGTGGTCATCGGCCATCCCTCAGGCCTTCCAAGCAAGATCGCCGCGGGCGCACGGGTGTTGCAAAACCGGGACGCGGGAACATTTGTCACGAACCTCGACACGTTTCACGGCAACTCCGGCTCAGCCGTGTTTGACGCTACCACGGGTCAGCTCGAAGGCATCTTGATCCAAGGCCAGACCGATTACCGCCCAAGTGATGACCGTGATTTCCGCTCATGCCAAGTGGTGAATCGCTGTGAAGAGAACGGCAATGGTTGCGTTCTTCCTACCCTGCAACCGGGGGCACCCAAAGGTGAAGTCGTGACACGCATCTCTGAGGTGGTGAGCTTCATCAAGGCCGCGCGAGCGCCAGCAAGAACTCCCGCACGTCGCTAATTCTATTTTCTGGTAAGAAGAGCCGCACATCCTTGAGGCGGCTCTTCTCCCCTCTCAGTAACTCCACTTCATTCTTTTTTAACTGCAACTCCTGGGCAACAAACTCAAGGACCGCCTCGTTGGCTTCACCGTCCCGTGGAGGCGCACTGATTTTAAGTTTGAGTCGCGCAGGCTCGCCAAAAATGCCGGCCCACCCCACCTTGCTGGCACCCGGTTGGATATAGAGCAAGAGATCGAGACCGTGCGCAAACGGACGAAGGTAATCCATGCACTAATATTGCCGCAAAAGCCCCCACCCCAACAACCCTGCTTTCAAGCTCCAGGCCACCGTTCGAATCCAGTTCGTGAGCACCAGCCGCTCGATCACCTGGCTTTCCTTACCGCTGGCCAGGATGCCATGGAGAGGCACCTGCAGCAGAGCGGTCGAGAGCCAAATGACGATGAGGAGCCCGAGCGCCCCCCAAGAAATCCAGGCCGACACCGAGGGTTCGAAGGGCATGCGCAAAGCGAGGAGCAGCTCGGCGATCATGAGTGGGGCGACGACCCAGGTGATCTGCGTGGTATGGAAAAGGCTGAAGCCGCGAAAGTCTTCCGGGGCGACGAAGCGGAACGAGGGATAGTGCACGAGCTGCACGAGCCAGATGAGACCAACCAGACCACAGGTGACGCCGAAATGGAGTGCGAGAATTTTCATAGACCCATGATGAGATGAGATTCGTCCATGGGCAACTGACGACACCTCAACAGTAAAAGCAAAGCACTCAGATAAACGAAGGTTGTCCCCCGCCTCGGTTGCCCACTACAATAAAACTATGCAGATTTCAGAATGGGAACTTTGGTGGCGACAGACCCTCGACTTCACCGTCGCGAGCATGAAGTCCCGTTATCGCAAGACACTGGCCGGCTTCGCCTGGGTGCTACTCAATCCGATTATTATGTTCGGTGTCCAAGCTGTGGTGTTCAAAAAATTCTTGCGCCTCGACATGCCCGACTACTACCTCTTTTTGGTGGGCGGCCTTATTCCCTGGATCTTCATGACTCAGACCATTCAGATGGGAACTTCTTCCTTGGTCGTGAATGCAGCGCTCTTGCGTTCGTTTCGCGTTCACCCCCTGATGCTGGTCGGCGCATCGGTGCTCGATAATTTCGTGAACTTCATGTCCACTCTCATTATTATTGTCATTCCGGTGGTGCTGTTTTCAGACAAAGGTTTTTCCTGGAACCTTCTGTGGACGCCGGTCACTCTGCTTCCTTTGGCCTTGATCGCGTTTTCGATCACCATGCTCATGGCGGTGGTCAACGTCTTCTACCGAGACACGAACTTTGTGCTTAGCTTTATTTTTAGTGTCTTCTTTTTCCTGACGCCCATTTTTTATCCGATCGAGTTCGTTCCGGATAGTTACCGCTGGCTGATTGACTTCAACATCTTCTTCCATGCCATCGCTCCGTTCCGCTCGACGATCTACACGACTGAAGCGTTTGCCTGGTTCCCCCTTTGGCTCAAGGCCATGGGCTGGGGCATCGGCCTGCTACTATTGGCCACTTATTACTGGCGGAAAAGACACAATGAACTCTTCATCGCCCTCTAACATCCTGCTGGAGGCGAAGAACCTCCATCTCGAGTATCCAGTCCGCCTCTACGCCCACGCGGGGCTGCGAGATTCTTTCATCGCTGCGGTAAAAAATCCCTGGGACTTTGTGATGAAATCACCGGACATGCTGCCGGTCCTGCGAGGCCTTAATCTCACGTTGCACAAAGGCGACCGTCTCGGAATCCTGGGTGTGAACGGTGCAGGTAAAACCTCGTTGTGTCGGATCCTCTGCGGCATGATAAAACCGCAGATCGGGACCTTAACCGCCTATGGCAGTGTTGAGGCGATCTTCGATGTTTCCACCGGTGTGATGCCCGAGCTCACGGGCCGAGAGAATGCTTACCTTCTTGCGCGGCTCTTCTACGACACCCGCGAAGTTCCTAAGGAACAAGTCGAAGAGGCGTTGAGCTTCTCCGAGCTAGGGCCCTTCTTAAACATGCCCTACAAAACCTACAGCCGAGGGATGCAGGCCCGGTTGGTACTGTCATTGATTTCTGCAAAAACCAGCCAAGTCCTCATTCTCGATGAAGTGTTTGACGGGGCGGACGTTTTCTTCCGAGAAAAGATCGCCGCTCGGATGATGAAAAAAATTGAAAATTCCGACGCCGTGGTTTTTGTTTCCCATGGACCGGAGCAGATGCTGCAACTTTGCAATCGGGTCGTTGTGCTCTCGCTGGGAGAAATAGTGTTCGACGGCCCCCCGCGAGAGGCCCTCGACTACTACTTAAAAAGCTCCTCAAGCATGTTTGGCAAGCACTGAGACCTCATCTTCTTCTGACGGTTTCTTCTCCCGGGCGACGACTGAGTACATGGCCGGAACCACGAAGAGCGTAAGAATCGTCGACACCAAGCTACCGCCAATGATCGACCAGGCCATGGGACCCAAAACTTCAGCACCAGGACCGATCGCCAACGCTGGCGGCATGGCACCGGCGATGGTCGCAAACGACGTCATGAGAATCGGGCGCAGACGTTTCGGGCAGGCCTCTTCCAGTGCCGTGCGGATGTCTCTCCCTTCACTCCGGACCTGATTGGTGAAGTCGACCAAGAGGATGGAGTTTTTCTTCACGATCCCCATCAAGAGGATCAAGCCGATCGCGGAGTACATGTTCAAGGAAAGATCCAAGGACCAGAGTGCGATGAAGGCTCCGGAGAAGGCAAACGGCAGGGCCAGCAACACCACCACCGGGTCGATGAAACTATTGAACTGACTTCCGAGCACCATGTAGGCGATCAAAATCCCTAGCAGCAAGGCGAACAACAAACTGGTGACGGCCTCGCGGAACGTTTCGGAGCTGCCGGACTCCACCAACATGTATCCGGGCGGTAAATGCTTTTGGGTAATCACTCGCACCAGATCAAGGGCCTCACCCTGCGACTTACCTTTGGCGATGCCGGCGAAGATATTCACTGCGCGTGAACGGTCCTTGCGAGTCACTGACGTGGCACCGGCTTTTTCATCAACTTTCACGACCTCTGTGAGGCGGACGAGTTCTCCACGGGTATTGCGCACGAAAATGCGCCCGAGGGTCTCTTTCTCATCCGGGGACACATCGGCCATCTTCACGCGGATGTCATTGCGGTGACCGTCTTTAGAGAATTTACCAATGGCCTGCCCACCCACCAACGCGTTGATGGTCCGGCCGATCTCGTCGACGCTGACGCCGTATTTTTTGGCGGCATCACGATCCGGCGTGATGTGCACCTCGGTGACCGCCGCTTTGTAGTCGGTGTCGACGTCGGCGTAGATGCCCGAGGCCTTCATTTCATCCATGACGGCTTTTGTCGCCGGCACGAGACCTTTCCACTCTGGCCCAGTCAATGTGAACTCTACCGGAAAGCCACGGCCGCTTGCCGAGAAGCCGCCCTGCGAGGTGTCTTGCACGAAGATCATGCCGCCTTTGATCTGCTTAAATTCTTCGCGGTACTTGTTGAGCAAATCCTGCTGACGAGGACGCTTCCCCGTCTCCGGATCGACCGGACGCTCTTTGGGTGGTTTGAGCGTCACAAACACCTGTGCGATGTTCGATTCGCTTCCACCGAAGCCACCGACGGAAACGAAAAAGCGCTCAACTTCCCCTTTCGACTTCAGGGCCTCCTCAACTTGCTTGGTCACGTTGTCGGTGAACTCGAGGCTCGAGCCCTCGGCTGTTTTCACGCGCATCAAGAACGAACTGGTGTCCTGCGCCGGTACAAATTCCTTCGGGATTTTGGTGACGAGGAAGAACGTGGCAATGAAGAACACGAACGAGAGTCCGAGCGTCCAGGCGCGGTGGTTGAGAACAAACGTCAACCAGCGCTTGTACCATTCAATGATGCGATCGAAGACGCGATCCACGAAGGCGCCAAGCTTCGAGGAGCGGCCAGGAGGGTCCATGAACTGCGAACAGCGCATCGGCGTGAGGGTCAAGGCCTCAACGAGTGACAGACCGACGGCCACCGAGATGGTGACGCCGAACGGGAAGAG